>JAKORQ010000102.1 GCA_029777755.1 Planctomycetota bacterium | reverse complement strand
CGCCAGCGTTGCCAACAGGTTCTGGGACGTATTGGATAAGTATTCCAACTGCCGTGCCGAGAAGCATGACGCTGCATTGAAAGGGTGAAAGTGACGGTCTGGATCATTTCAATGATGTTTCCCTCGGCGTCGGAAACCTTTGCCGGGGTTACGATCAATGCGCTGCGGAGCAAGGGCGTGAGGGTAGAGGTGCACTCGCTCCGCTCTCCCGCGCCAGGCACCGAGAGGATGATCGCCGAGCGCTCGCACACCGGCATGACCATCACTCATAGTTCCACTGCGGCTATCGCCAGGGGATGCATCGGGATCCTTATCCATCCGCTGCTGACAGCCGGTGTGCTTCTTTGGGTACTCGGCTGCTGTTGGCGCAGGCCCATGCAGATCATCAAGAGCCTGCTCATCCTTCCCCGTTGCCTGGATCTGTTCGGGGCAATCAGCAGAGCACGTCCCGATGTCGTGCACCTTTACTGGGGACATTACCCGTGCATCCTGGGTTACCTGCTGCACCGCAATCTGCCAGGCGTCGTGCTGACGATGTCACTGCAAGCATATGACCTTCGCTATCGCTACGGTGGCAGTGCATACATGGCTCGCCATGCCGGTATGGTCAGGACCGGCGCCAGGGATAACGTCCACACCCTACAGGAGATGGGGGTGCCGCTCGAGAGAATTGAAGTCATCTACAACGGAATTGACCTGAGCAGGGCCCGCGAGATCGCGTCGCGTGAGACAAAGATTTCCCGGAGGATCGTGACGGCCGGGCGCCTTTTGCCGTTCAAGGCGATGGATGATGTACTGAAAGCGTTTGCGGCGGTACATGCCGAGTATCCCGATGCGTCACTGGCTATCCTTGGGGATGGACCGGAGCGTAAGAGCCTGGAAGACCTGGCAAGTGAACTGGGTATCCGCGGTGCCGTGGAGTTTCGCGGGCACGTTTCCCACGATCAGGTACTGACGGAGATGGCCAGAGCCGAGGTGTTCCTGTTCATGTCGCGCAGGGAAGTATTGCCCAATGTTGTTAAGGAAGCCATGTCCTGCGGGTGTGCGTGCGTGGTTGCATACACGCCGGGTATGGAAGAACTGCTGGAGGATCGGCGGCATGGGTTCATCGTTCAGCCTGGCGACGTGGATAGCGCCGCCAATTGCGTAAAGGAAGTATTTGCCGATCCTCTGCGATGCCGTGACTTGATTAGCGAAGGACGCAGGCACATTCAGGAGTGCTTTGATGTCGAGCGCACGGCGCAGCAGTACATTACGCGTTGGCGGGCGTTGCTTGATGCTGATGGGCGGCACTCAGACGGAGTATCCCGCGACACGGCTAGTTCCAAAGGATTCGTCGGATGAACATTTGCTATCTTCATCAGTATTTCAACACCCCCAGCATGACCGGTGGGATACGCTCCTACGAGATGGCGCGGAGGCTGGTAGCGGCTGGGCACAGCGTCAACATGATCACTACCGACCGCACCGCATCCGAGCGGCCCGTCGGAAGCTGGTACCAGACTCAGGAGGCGGGGATCAACGTTCACTGGGTGGTGGTTCCGTACTCCAACAAGATGTCGTATGCCCAGCGCACCAAGGCGTTTTTCCAGTTCGCGCTGGCGGCGGGCAAGAAGGCGGCCGCTATCGGTGGCGATGTCGTTTTCGCCACCAGCACGCCACTGACCATCGCGATACCTGCCGTGAAAGCGAGCAGGAAGAACGGGATCCCGATGGTTTTTGAGGTGCGCGACCTCTGGCCGGAACTGCCAATCGCAATGGGTGCTTTGCGCAATCCCGCCGCAATCGCGGCAGCGAGGTGGCTTGAGCGCTATGCCTATCGACACTCCGCACAGATAGTCGCGCTATCCCCGGGAATGAAGGACGGCGTCGTCGCTGCTGGATATCCTGAGGACAAGGTCACGGTGATACCCAACAGTTGCGACTTTGAGCTATTCCAGATCGACGCCCAGGCCGGGCTGGAGGTACGGAGGAAGCACGATTGGCTTGGCGACCGGCCTCTGGTCATCTACACGGGAACCGTCGGAAAGATCAACGGCGTCGATTACCTTGTGCGCCTCGCCGCAAACCTGCAATCCATCGACCCGGAGGTCAGGTTCCTGGTTATCGCAAAAGAGTCCAGCGAGACTCAGAAGATCGCCACGTTGGCAACTGAGCTGGGGGTTTTCCAGAAGAGCTTTTACATCCTTCCGCCGGTGCCCAAGAAGGATGTTCCCGCATGGCTCAGCGCCGCCACGATGACCACGTCAACGTTTATCGACCTGAAAGCGATGTGGGCCAACTCCGCCAACAAGTTCTTTGATTCCCTTGCCGCGGGTAGGCCGATCGCCATCAACTATGGCGGATGGCAGGCGGAGCTCATACGCGACTACAACTGCGGCCTTGTGCTGGATCCGCACGACACGGCGTCGGCTGCCCAGCAGCTTGCCAGGCACTTGCGCGACCAGGCATGGCTGAGCAGTGCGTCCAGGAATGCCAGCCGCCTCGGCCGGGAAAGGTTCGACCGCAACAAACTGGCCGTGGCACTGGAGGAGGTCTTGCTTAAGGCGGTTGGAACCTCGAAAGTACGCGGTTGATAGGTGTGCTTGCTGCACCTTCACGACCGCGCGATCATGACTCGCCGGGCTATGGCGCGGACGATGTGGGGGCTGTCGGGAGTGGAGTGATTTGGCGTCACATCTTTCCAGCAATGCAGGGCAATACGCTGCTGAAGACAGCGGCCGCGGGGTGGTTCTGCACCTCGTTACGTCCCTGTGCGTTGGGGGCACAGAGCGATATCTCCTGCGGATGATCAAGTCATCGCCGCCAGGGTTAACCCATGAGGTGCTCTGCAAATCGGGTGTTGCCGGGGCGTTGGCCGAGGAATACCGACAGCAGGGCGTAACCATACGAGCTGATCGCCTGGGCTATCTGAATCCGATCGCCTGGCTGAGGCTGCTGCGGCTCATGGGACGACAGCGTTACGTGGCCGTCTGCGACTTCACCGCTGATTTCGCCGGTATTCCTCTTTCCCTTGCGAAGCTTGCGGGGGTTAAGAATCGGGTCGCCTGCTATCGGCATAGCCACGTACCCTACAAGCGCGGGATCCGCGATCTCTATGCGCTCATGTCGCGATGGCTGCTTAAGCGCAGCGCCACTGCGATACTCTCCAACTCGCGAGCCAATCTTGATGCGTTCTTCCCGCGATGGACGTCCGAGCATGGCCAGTTCGTCATCGTTTCCAACGGCGTCGATCCGCAGGAGTTTTTCCCCGATGCACAGCGCAGGGAAGCAACGCGAGCTGCGCTTGGGATCCCCGCGGATACACTGCTGATCGGGCATGTCGGCGGTTTTCGCACACCGAAGAATCACCGGGGCATAGTGGATGTTGCCGCGCGGCTGTGTGCCAGAAGAGATGACCTGCGCTTCATGCTGGTTGGGGATGGCGAGCTTCGACCGGAGATAGAACGCAGCATCGCCGAAAGGGGGCTTCCCGACAGGTTCATGATGTTCGGCGAGCGAAGCGATATTCCCGACCTGCTGCGGGCGATGGACCTGCTGTTTTTTCCATCGCACGCGGAAGGGATGCCCAACGCGCTGATCGAGGCCATGCTGTGTGGCGTTCCGTTCGTCGCCAGCGACATCCCGGCCATAGTGGAAACGATTCCGCCGGAGTGCCGCGAATGGACTGCGCCCCCTGATGCCCATGATCGACTTGCGGAGCTGATCGAACGACGATTGGAGCATGCTGACGATCGGCTGCTTGCGCGTTGCCGCGACTGGTGTATCTCGCGATATGCCCTCGAGCGAACATCGCAGCAGTTCTGGAGTACGCTTGTGCCAGACGCCTGTAAGGCGATTTCCTGATCAATGACACAGCGCCATGTGGAACAATCTCATTTGCAGGTATCCCGGCCGCTTAAGGTCGTGGTGGCGCTGGAGCAGCGCTTCCTGAGGTTTCGCGGCGAGATCTATTGCAGCCAGTGCACATGGAAACGGCTTTGGTCGCGCTACCTTGAGGTGTTTGACGAGGTTGTGGTGCTTGCCCGGGTGCTGGATGTCGATGCCGAACCGACGGAAGAGCTGGCAGGTGGGCCGGGCGTAAGCTGGCTTGCGGTTCCACACTATCAGGGTCCGGCCGAGTATCTGGGCCGCCGATGGGCGGTGCAGCAGGTCGTGGAGGAGGCGGCCGAGATTGGTGACGCATTCATTCTTCGTACTCCCGGCACGATCTCCGGCCTGCTCCACAAGGAATTGCGGCGCCGCAAACTCCCGTATCAGGTGGAAGTTGTCGGCGATCCTTACGATTCGCTCGCACCCGGGGCCAACACTTCGCTTCTTCGTCCCCTGGCGCGCTGGCTGCACACCCGGCAGCTCAAGGCCCAGTGTCGCGACGCCGCGGTCGCCGCCTATGTCACACGTGAGGCACTACAGCGAAGGTATCCCTCAAACGGTGTGACAACCCATTACTCATCTGTGGAGCTTGATCAGGATGCCTTTGCCGAGGCACCCCGGCAGTGGGATTCCGCTTCGCCAGGGCGAGAGTGGGTGTGCGTTCATGTGGGTACCATGTCGCAGTTGTACAAGCGTCAGGATCGCCTGATCGAAGCTGTGGCCGAGTGTCGTGCCAGGGGTGTGCCATTGCGCCTGCGGCTGGTTGGCGGGGGGCAGCTCATGGATAGCTTCCGGGATCTGGCGCAGCGTCTGGGGATCGCGCAGTATGTCGAGTTTCTCGGGCCATTGCCGGCAGGCGAACCGGTGCGCAAGGTGCTCGATTCGGCCGACATTTTCGTTCTTCCCTCGATGCAGGAGGGCCTACCGCGGGCGCTGATTGAGGCGATGGCGAGGGGGCTGCCCTGCCTGGCCACGAACGTGGGTGGTACCAGCGAACTGCTCGGGCCAGGGGAACTGTTGGAACCATCTGAATCGATCAGCGACGGGATTTGTGAGCTTCTGCGCGATCCGCAGAGGATGGCTAGCCTGTCGCGTCGCAACCTGGAGCATGTACGCCAGTACGACGCGAGCCTCCTTCAGGCCCGTCGCCGCGAGTGCTATCGGCACCTGCGGAGAATCAGCATTGCTGGGAGCGCTTCGCCACCCAAACGCGTGATGCTCATCACCGCCGTTCCTTCGACCATGCGCGCCTTCATCTGCGAGCGTATCGAGGCATTGCAGAAGGCAGGCTATGACGTGATTGCGGTATCCAGCCCGGATGCTGACCTTGAGCACATCAGGGCGATGGGGGTTCGCTGCATACCGCTGCCGATACCGCGCGTCGTGCGGCCGTTGCGGTTCCTGCAGAGCTGGTGGGCGCTGCTCAGGATCATCCGCCGGCTCAACCCTTCCCTGATACACACAGAGACGCCGATCGCCGCTGTGTTGGGGCAGTCGGCTGGCTGGCTGGCTGGCGTGAAGGGGCGCATCAACACCGTTCACGGTCTCTACTTTGTAAATGTGCGGCAGCGGCTTGTGCGCGAGCTTTACAGGATGCTGGAGCTTGTGGCGTGCAGGCTAGCCACCCATGTGATCAGCGTGAATCGTGAGGATGCCCGCTACATCGCGAGTCAGATCGCGGTGCCTGCCGAGGCCATGTCGGTGCTGAACGTGGGAGTCAACCTTGAACGCGTCAATCCCCAGGCCGCCGGCCGCGATGCCCGCGACCAGATTCGTCACAAGTTCAACATCCCGGCCGACGCGTTTGTCTTCGGCACGATGGCTCGCCTGGTCAGGGAGAAGGGGCTGGTGGAGCTGTTTGACGCGTTCGCCCAAGTCGCTGCCAGGCATGCCAATGTCTACCTGTTTCATGTCGGCCCTCCTGACCACAGCCGGGGCGACCGTATTACCGAAGCCGAGCTCACCCGCCCGGGTTTCGCCGACCGCTGCCGATTCGCCGGTCAGCGCTATGACATCGCCAGCGTCCTTGCCGCGATGGACGTTTTTGTGCTGCCTTCCCACCGCGAAGGGTTTCCCGTATCGATCATGGAGGCGGCGGCCATGGGGCTGCCAT
>JAKORQ010000101.1 GCA_029777755.1 Planctomycetota bacterium | reverse complement strand
GCCGTGCCCGCGCTGGCGAGAAGATCACCAGCATCGATGGGCATGAGCGCCCACTTGAGCCGGATATGCTGGTTATCGCCGATGGCTCGCGCCCCGTGGCGATCGCCGGCGTGATGGGCGGCAAGGATACTGAGATATCCGATGGCACGGTGAACGTGCTGCTGGAGTCGGCGCGCTTTGACCCGCTGTCCATCCGCAAGACGGCCCGCTTCCTGGCGATGAAGAGCGACAGCTCCTATCGCTTCGAGCGCCGGATCGATCCAACCCTGCCGCTGCGGGCCAGCGAGCGGGCGGCCGAACTGATCCTGGCTACCGCCGGTGGCGAGCTTCTCTCCGGGGTCGTGCAGGGCGGCGCCGAAGGCTACAGCCAGCGCAAGGTGACTGTCCGTCTTTCCCGCATCAAGGCACTGCTGGGAGTGGAACTCTCTACCGACGAGGTGATGGGAGCCTATCGCCGACTGCAGTTCTCGCCTGTGCTCAACGGTGACGTTGTCGAGTGCACCATCCCCAGCGCCCGGCTGGATATCAACATCGAGGTAGACCTCATCGAGGAGGCCATTCGCGTCATCGGATACTCACGAGTGCCGGTGCGGGATGAGATCTCAATTCGTGTCACTCCTCCCGAGCCGGATGCCAAGGCGATTGACCTGATCAGGAACACCATGGTGGCGGCCGGCTATTTCGAGGCGATCACCTTCTCCTGGATCAGCGACAACCTCGTCACTGACTTCACCCCGCCGGAAGCCAAGTCGCTGCTGCGTGCCGACGCCCGCATCCGCAAGGCCGACGCCCACCTGCGGCCTTCGGTCCTTCCCGGTCTGCTTGAGTCGGTCTTCCGCAACCAGAGTGTGGGCAATGGCCAGGTGAAGCTGTTCGAGACCGGCTCGGTCTTCTGGGCTGATGCAGCCGGCTCGGTAGTGGAGCATCGCCGGCTGGCGCTTGTCGGCAGCGATGATGAGCATGAGGTTCGCGGCAGTATCGAGACCCTGCTGGCCCGCCTGGATCGCACTCGCCCGGTTACTATTTGCCCGGCCGATATCGTCGGTTACGACAAGGGCGCGGCCGGTCAGGTTGTGTGGGGCGACAAGGTGATCGGCAGCATGGGGCGTGTCTCCTCCGCCGTGCGCGAAAAGCTGTCGCTTCGCGGCAAGCCGTTCGCGGCCGAGCTGGAGCTTACCGCCCTGATCGAGGGATGCCAGCACGTGCCGCAGCTTGAGCATCTGCCCAAGTTCCCGGCTGTCTCCCGCGATGTGTCACTGATCGTCTTCGAGAGCGTGCGCTATGCACAGATTGAGGCGCTGGTCGGTGAGCAGAACCTGCCCGACCTGGAATCGACACATTACGTGACCACCTATCGCGGCAAGCCGCTGGAAAAGGGGCAGAAGAGTGTGACGCTTACCCTGGTCTTCCGCTCGGCCAGTTCAACTCTCACGGCCGAGCAGGTGGAAGGATCCGTGCAGAAGTTCATAGATGCCGCCCGCGAGAAACTCGCGGCGACTTTGCGTACCTGAGCAGTCCTGGCGGCGCGCGGGATCATGTCTGCGCCAGCGCGCACAGGTATGCGCAAAAGGAGATCGAGTGCATGTCTGCTTCAGCCATCACGAAACTGAAGATATCGGCCTATCAATATGCGGAATGGACCCTCACAAGTGACATTCCCCGCGAGGACCCGTGGACCCAGATCACCGTCACTGCGGTGATGCGCTCGGATGACGGCCGCGTGCTGCGCGTCCCGGCATTTTGGGACGGCGGCGGAATCTGGCGCTTCCGCCTGACTGCCGATGCGCCAGGCCGCTGGACTGTGCGCAGTGAATGCAGCGACACCAGCGATGCGCGGCTTCACGGGCAGGAGGCGGAACTTGAGGTTGCGCCGCCTGATGCTTCGGCAGCCAGCCGCTTCTACCGCCATGGCCCGGTGCGCATCGCCCGCGGAGGACGTCATTTCGAGCATGCCGACGGCACAGTCTTCCACTGGCTGGGCGACACCTGGTGGATGCTCATGAGCGAGCGCGTCTCCTGGCCGGAAGGATTTTCCCGCCTGACCGCCCGTCGCGTGCAGCAGGGATTCACGGTGGTGCAGACGGTGGTGGGGTTCCAGCCGGATACCAGGCCATTCGATGGCCGGGATGCCAACGCTGGCGGCAGCCCTTGGGAAGTAGACTACAAGCGGATCAATCCCGGGTTTTTCCAGGCCTGCGACCGCCGCCTGCGTCACCTGGTGGAGCAGGGGATCGCGCCCTGCATCCTCGGCGGGTGGGGATACCACATGAGCTTCATGGGCGTGGAGCGCATGATCCAGCACTGGCGTTACCTGGTGGCACGGTATGCCGCCTGGCCGGTGATCTGGTGCCTGGCTGGTGAAGGGGCGATGCCGTATTACCTTGCGGAGGACCGCGAAGCCCAGATCGCGTCGCAGAAGCGCGGCTGGCCGAAGGTAGCGCGGGTTGTGCGCGACACCGATCCCTGGCGTCGGCCGCTGACATTGCATCCACGGCAGACCTCCTGGGATGACACTGCAGAGCCGGACACGCTCGATTTCCATATGCTGCAGGCTGGCCATCTGCCCAATGCGCCGCTGGCCGCCCAGAACAACCTGGCGATTGGCCGGGCGCGCTATCCGGGCATGCCGATCGTCAATGGCGAGCCTCCGTACGAAGGGCACGCGGGGACCAATCTCGCGGATGTGCAGCGATATTCGTTCTGGACGAGCATGCTCTGCGGAGCGTCCGGGTACACCTACGGCGCGGCCGGCATCTTCCAGGCAAACGACCGGGAGCGACCCACCGGGGACCGCCCGGACGGCGGCGCTTTCGACGCGGTCACCTGGGATGAGGCGATGATGTTCCGCGGGGCTGAGCAGGTGGCCCGCGGCCACGCACTATTGACGGAACTGGGTGTGCATCGCTTCGAGCCGCATCCAGAGTGGGTGAAGGCATCGCTGCGCTGGGGGCATGAGGCATACCCGATCCCCTGGCGCGCATTTGCGGCCGGGATCCCCGGTGAGTGCCGCGTGATCTATCTGCCTGTCCGCTGGTATCACTGGGAGGGTCCGCTGGTTCGCTTCCTTGAGCCGGAGATCAAGT
>JAKORQ010000100.1 GCA_029777755.1 Planctomycetota bacterium | reverse complement strand
GCGCACTTAATGGGCGCTAATATCGCAACATTGCCAATGATTGCTTGCCGTATGGACGCGAGGCCCCATCTTACTAGGATAGTGGGGCAATGAACCTGGTTAGAAAAGCCCGTGCATTCACGCTGGTTGAGCTGCTTGTAGTCATTGGAATTATTGCGCTACTGATTTCGATATTGCTGCCCTCGCTCTCAAAGGCGCGTATCATGGCGCAGCAGGTCGCATGCTCCAGCAACCTGCGGCAGTTGGGCCTCGCGTTCATCATGTACGCCGATGACCACAAGGGGATGTACCCGGCTGCCAATGACCCGGTTCAGCCCGGTATATGGCTGTGGATGGGGCGTGGGTGGCGGCCGCTGCTGGAGCCTTACGCCCAGCGCAGCTCCAGCAATCCCGGCGTATTCTTCTGCCCGGCCGACACGATCTCCGCCGATAAGTACGACAGCACCAGCTATGCCTACTCGATGTCGTTTTATCACAGCCCTGAGCAGATCAACGCCATGAATACGGTGGCTTCCAACTACAGCGATCCGCAGCCGCCCGTGGCCCAGAAGATCACCAGCGTCAAGACGCCCAGCTCGAAGATCCTGGCTGGCGAATGGCTGAGTGTGCATGCGGTTTTCCCCAACGACCAGGGCTGGTTCAGCCAGGGTGGCAAGCGGGTATTCCTGTTCGCCGACAACCACGCTGAGGTGCTGGACTGGCGGCAGATCATTCCCGCCAACGATGGCGGGCCGAATCCCAACCTGACAAAGGACGGAGTGCGCGGGTTCGACGTGCACTGATCGCCACTGACTCCCCGTAGATGCTCGCAGGCGCCGGATTGAACGCGGGCGCTTCTGCTCCAGCTCGCTGCGTGGGATTCTCCTTCTCCTGAAACCGGATGCTACTATCGTACCGGTACTCTATGAGGAGGGAGGAGTCATGTCTGCGTACATTCAGGTGATCTTCTACAGCACCTATGGGCACGTCTGGAAATTGGCCGAGGCCATCGCCGAGGGGGCACGCGAGGTTGAGTCGGCGAGGGTGGAGGTATTCCAGGTGGCCGAGACTCTCTCGGAGGAGATCCTCGGCAAGATGGGGGCGCTGGAAACGAAGAAGGCCTTTGCCCACGTTCCGATCGCCGATCCCAAACGGATGGCCGAGGCGGATGCCATCATCCTTGGCACGCCCACGCGCTATGGCTCGGCGGCCGCGCAGATGCAGGCATTCCTCGATGCCACCGGCAGCCTGTGGGGCAAGGGGGCACTGATCGGCAAGATCGGCAGCGCCTTCACCTCAAGCGCCAGCCAGCACGGCGGCCAGGAGACGACCCTCCTGTCTCTCTCGACGTTCTTCTTCCACCAGGGGATGTTGATCGCCGGCGTGCCATACAGCACGGCCGAGCTTTCCGACGTCAGCGCCATGAGCGGCGGCACGCCATACGGTGCGACGACTATCGCCGGCCCCCGCGGGGAACGCCATCCAAGCGAAGCGGAGCTCACCATAGCCCGTGCCCAGGGAAGACACGTGGCGACAGCGGCAGTGAAACTGGCTGCCAAGGCGTGATGTCATCGTAAAGATGCACGCGGGGCGTGCTCTTGAGAGTGGCTTACGCTGTGGAGCAGCGGCTTCTCGTCACGAAGAAACGAAGGAAAAGGACACATATCTTCGTTCTGCTTCGTCGCCGCGTGGTGAGAATGGATCGGAGCATGTGCCCGGAAATTGCCGATGACGAGGCCCTGCGCGACCAGGATTCCTTAGTGCGCTGGTGTCTTCGTGTCTTTGTGTCGAGATGGGAAAACCCACAACGCAGGTGGAGAACGAGGCGTTACTTGCTTATCACCGACCCGAACCGGCGTTCGCGCGATGCGTACTCAGCCAGCGCCTTGTGGAACTCGGCCACGTCGAAGTCGGGCCAGAGGGTCTGTGTGACATACAGCTCGGCGTAGCTGATCTGCCAGAGCAGAAAATTGCTGATGCGCATTTCGCCGGCCGTGCGGATAAGCAGATCCGGGTCCGGCTGGTCGGCGGTGTAGAGTGATTGCGAAATTGTCTGCTCGTTGATCTGGTCTGGCGAAAGCTCGACGCGTTGTACCTTTCGCGCAATCTCTCGCACGCCATCCACCAGCTCCGCCCGGCCGCCGTAGTTGACCGCCAGGTTCAGGACTATGCCGGTGTTGTTGGCCGTCGCCTGCTTTGCGTGGTGCATCGCCTCCAGCACGGGGTCTGGCAGCCCGTCGAGTCGCCCGATCTGGTTGAAGCGGACGTTATTCTCCATCATGGTGGGCAGTTCCCTGTGGATGTACTCCACGTACATCTCCATGAGGAACTGCACCTCCTCCGGCGGCCGCTTCCAGTTCTCCGTCGAGAAGGAATAGAGCGTGAGGTGCGTGGGCCGGCCATACTCCCTGTTGAGTCTTCCAACCTCGGTGACGATCCTGCGGACAGTCTCGCCGCCATGCTGATGGCCGAAGATGCGGGGCTGATTGCGCGAGCGCGCCCATCGGCCATTTCCATCCATGATGATGGCGATATGGCCGGGCAGACGGTCTGGCCGGATAGGGTTGATTTCGCTCATGCTCACGGCTCGATTGTAGCTGCTTCAGCGCAGAAGCGTTGCGTTCCGTTCCGGCGCCACGCTGACCATGCGGATCGGTGCCCCAACGAGCTGCTCCAGCCGCAGCACGTAGTTTTTCGCGTTCTCGGGCAGATCCTCGAACCTGCGGATGTTGGTAAGGTCTTCCTTCCATCCAGGCAGGCTTTCGTAGATCGGCTCGACGTCCGCCAGCAGCCCCATGTCGGCGATGAATCCATCCACCTGCTTGCCCCCGCGCTTGTAGCCGGTGCAGACCTTGATCTCATCCAGGCCGGTGAGCACATCCAGCAGCGTCACGGCGACGGCCGTCACCCCGCACAGGTCGCAGGAATAGCGGGCGGCGACGGCATCAAACCAGCCGCACCGGCGTGGCCGGCGGGTCGTGGTGCCATATTCATTGCCGCGCTCGCGGATGTAGTTGCCGATCTCGTTGTCCTGCTCCGTGGGGAACGGCCCGCCACCGACCCTCGTGGTGTAGGCCTTCATGATGCCGATGAAGTTGCGGCAGACCTGCGGCGGTGCGCCTGCCCCCGTGTAGATGCCAAGCGCCGAGCAGGATGAACTTGTAACGTACGGATAGGTGCCATGGTCGACATCCAGCAGGACAGCATGGGCACCCTCGAACAGGATGCGCTTGTTTGCCTTGTAGCCCTGGATGAGGATGGCCGAGGTATCATCCACGTACGGCTTCAGGCGCGCACCATACTGGCGATACTGGGCAAACAGCTCGTCGACATTGAGCGGCGGCAGGCCATACATATGGCCGAACCAGCTGTTGCGCTCCTCGACGATCGCGTCGAGCTTGGCCTTAAGGCGATCATCATCGACAAGGTCGCTGACGCGGATAGCGCTCATGCGGTGCATCTTGTCGGCGTAGGTGGGACCAATACCCCGGCGGGTGGTGCCGATGGAGCGATCCTGCGCCTTAGTCTCGCGGGCGCCATCCTCGATCTTGTGGTAGGGCATCACCACGTGCGCCTTGTAGCTGATGCGCAGGTTGTCGGGGGTGATGGGGAAGCCCTTGCCGGTGAACTCGTCAATTTCACTGATGATGGCCTCGGGGTCGAGCACCACGCCATTGCCGATCAGGTTCATGATGCCGGGGCGGAAGATGCCAACCGGCAGAAGATGCGTGGAGTACTTTTTCTCTCCGAGTCGTACTGTATGGCCGGCGTTGGCGCCGCCGCAGTAGCGTACTACGACCTGGGCATCTTCTGCGAGGTAATCAACAATCTTGCCCTTACCTTCATCCCCCCATTGGAGGCCAAACACGCATGCATTACCGTCGAGAAACGGGTTCACCAGGAAGCCTTTCTTGCTAACTGAGCCAGGGATTGCGGCCTCCGGCCGCGCGCGGGGACGTCCCTGACGGACGTGATGCGAAAGTATGGGCGAAACGGGCGTGTGTCAAGCTCGCCAGCGACCCCCCTGGAGGCATCTTGCGCCTCCCTTGATATACTTCCAGATACGGGCTGTGTGAGCCTGCGGACATCTCATTTCAAACAGGAGAAACTGGTGAAACTGGCACTGACAGGGCAGCAGCGTGCGGCCATCCAGGCCCGTCTTGCGCGCTATGAGAAGGATTACGACCCGTCCGAGAGATTGCTGACGACCTACGTGGGCGTCAGGTACGACTATAACTCGTTTCTCCGCAACACCATCGTTCATCCCATACGGGAGTCAACCGCCTACGCCGTGGCACTGTTGGACTGCGGCGACCCGCAGCATCAGCAGCGGGCCGAGCAGATCATCAGGAGGGTCCTGGAGTTCCAGGTGACCGACCCGGGCAAAGAGTCATTTGGCGTCTGGGCCAAGTTCCTGGAGGAACCGCTGGAGAAGGCGCCATATCTGGACAAGAACTGGGCCGACTTCATGGCCGTGCTGCTGTTGCACATGGTGATCTACCACTCGGATCGCCTCCCTGCAGATCTGCTCAGCGACATGGAGCGGGCGATCCGCCGGGCGGCCGAATCGATCCGTCGTCGCAATATCGGCCCGGATTACACCAACATCTCCATCATGGGCAGCTATGTCACCATGGCGACGGCCGAGCTGTATGGCGATGCCGACCTGTTGGCGTATGCCCAGCAGCGGTTCGATAGCTTCTATGACTACACCGTGCATCACGGCGGGTTTGGTGAGTACAACAGCCCGACCTACACCATGGTGGCACTGCGGGACATGGCTCGCATGAGGGCACATATAAAGTCGCCGCAGGCACGGGAGAAGATTGAGAAGATCTATCGCATGCTCTGGGAGGAGCTGGCGCTGCATTTCCATGCTCCCACGCGGCAATGGGCCGGTCCGTACTCTCGGGCATACGCACAGCTTGCCCGTGAGGATGTCTGGTCATTCGTGAAGGCGAATACCGGGGGGCGGCTCGACTGGCCGGTGGAAGATTGTGCTGATTCCGTGCCCGCGCCATGCCCGGAGGATCTGCTGCATCTGTTTGACCCGCTGGACAAGCCCAGGCTGGTGCGCCAGCGCACAACGAGGGAGGATATCGAGGCGGGGCGCCCGAGGATCGTGGTCACGACATACCTTTCGCCGACCTTTGCCCTGGGAACGGTGAATCTCGGCGATATGTGGAACCAGAAGAACAATCTGCTGGCCCACTGGGGATCCACCCAGGAGCCATCCTATCTGCGCCTGCGTTTCCTGCATGATGGGTACGACTTCTCCAGCGTGCGCTTCTGGGCGAAGCAGCGCGAGGGTAAGGCGCTGGTTGGAATGCTGCTGATGACCGATGGCGGAGACAAGCACCCCTCGCTGGACAAGATCAGGGACGCCACCATCAGGGCCAGCGACCTGCGCATCCGCTGGGAGTTCGGCGGGGCCGCGAAGGATCTACGTATCACAGCGCCCCGCAGCCCGCACCAGCAGACGCATATCCAGAGCCAGGGGATGCATTTCCGTATCGCAGCGCCGTACGCCTGCATAGGAGAGTTTCCCGCCCGCTGGGAGGCGGGGCGAGATGAATCCACGGCGTACCTCGACCTGGTCTTTTACAGTGGCGAGGAGCGAACCTTTAAGCTGGACACGCTCACTCCCGCCGCGACGGCGCTGCTCTTTCAGGTTGGTGAGGGCGACCAGGAGATGGCGCCGGCCGACGTGAGTATCGAGAATGACAGGATCCATGTCGCATGGGAGCAGATGAAGCTCTCCTTTCCGATCAATCCGGCGACGGAGGCGGAGATCAAGCGCGATTGCGTGCTTCAGCAGCAGGCCAGCGGGGAGCTTCTCGAGCGCCTGTAGCAAGTTGGCGCGTTATTCGGTTCCCCTGTGGCCGCGCAGCATTAGAATCGGTGATATGCAATACACGACACTTGGCAGCACCGGGGTAACGGTTTCACGTTTGTGCTTTGGCACCATGTCGTTCGGCGGCGACGCCGATGAAGAGATGTCGGCCAGAATGTTCGCGAGGTGTCGCGATGCGGGGATCAACTTCTTCGACTGCGCCAACATCTACTCGGCCGGTAAGGCAGAGGAGATTCTCGGCCGCCTGATTGCCGGCTCGCGCGACCAACTGATCATCACCAGCAAGGTCGGCATGCCGCAGAAGGGGGATGGGCAGAACCTGCGCGGGCTGTCGCGCATGTACATCATGCAGCAGATCGATGGGACGCTGCGGCGGCTCAAGACCGATTACCTCGACATCTACTTCTGCCACTGCGATGACTTCACCTTGCCGCAGGAGGATGTGCTGCGGACGATGGATGACCTCATACGCGCAGGCAAGGTTCGCTACATGGGGGTGAGCAACTGGTCGGCCTGGCGCACGGCCAGGGCGCTGGGGATCAGCGAGCGCGATCGCCTCGCGAAGATCGCTGTATTGCAGCCGATGTACAGCCTGGCCAAGCGAACGGCTGAGATCGAGATACTGCCACTGGCGAAGAACCACAACATCGGCGTCATCAGCTACAGCCCGCTGGGCGGCGGCATCCTGACGGGCAAGTACCTTACCGGCAAGGCGGAAGGGCGGCTTTCGGTCAATCCCACCTACGCGGAACGCTACCGGCAGCAGACCTACCACGACATCGCGGCCCGTTTTGTCGAGTATGCGAAGAAGGCGGGCGTACACCCGGCCACCCTGGCGGTGGCATGGGTGAAGGCGAACCCGGCCATTACAGCGCCGATCATCGGGGCACGCAATCTCGAGCAACTCGAGCCATCACTGGCGGCAGCCGACTACGAGATGAGCAGCGAGCAATACGCCCATGTCAGCGCGCTCACTCCGCCGGTACCACTGGCGACCGACCGCGACGAGGAACGCTGACCTTCCGTGAGCACGGGCGTCCTCGCCCGCAACATTTTCACCACGAAGCGACGAAGTCACCCAAGGTTTACCTCTCGATGGCGGTCAATGTGAATGCTGGTCGGGCAGACTTCTTCCGATGCGACGTCCCGTGCTTGAGGAGAAGCCGCTCCACTTGAAGTAGAGCAGCTACAGTGTTCAGAAAAGGAATCTCATGGGCGTCCGCCGATCCCTTTGCCTTAGCAGCGCATCTTCGCCGAGGATCCCCGTAGAGCAGGTCGGCCTCGACCTGCGGGAGTTCAATTGCGCGTAGGGCCTCCCAGTAGCGGGAGGGTGGGAAGGAAAATCAGCTACGGTGGCGGCCAAGCGCAGGACGAACACACAACCCCTTCGTCGCTAAGTCGCTTCGTCGCTAATTCCTTCGTGCCTCCGTGCCTTAGTGCCTCTCCCTCATCTGAACATCGCTACGACGCGTTCCAGTCCCTTCACAAGGGCGTCCACCT
>JAKORQ010000012.1 GCA_029777755.1 Planctomycetota bacterium | reverse complement strand
GCCTTCATGGTGCTGTTCATGGTCGGGCTGGATGTGCCGCGCGCAGTGGTGGGCGGCGTTACCCCGATGTCGCCGGCGCAGTTTGCTCAGCGCGCCGATGGCACGCTGGCCCCCCTGGAGGTTGGCGACCAGATTCTCTCGATCAACGGCACGCCGCAGCATGACGACTTCCGCAAGATCGCACTCAACGCCGCCCTGGCCAAGCAGGGCGAGCCGATGGAGCTTGAGGTCAAGCGCCTGAGCGGCGAGGTGGAGACCGTCCGCATTATCCCGCAGCAGTTGGGGATGGGGGCTTCCATCCGCCTGCTGGGCATCGGCGTAAGTGCGCCGGTGGTGCTGGAGGGGCTTGATCTGCCCACGAAGCGCGAGCAGGAGGAATTCGCCTCGCTGCCCGATCACCTGAAGGTCATCCGCCGCGGCGATCGCATCACGGCTGTCAACGGCGAGCCGGTCAGTCGTGAGGACTATCCCAAGCTGTATGCCGCTTTGCAGGCCAGCAATGGCGATCCGGTGATGCTTACCGTCACCAATGTCGATGGCTCCGTGCGCGAGGAGAAAATCGTTCCGCGCCTGGTGGAGCCTGCCGTGCCGGCCGGGATGAACTTCGCCGGCATGCTGCCGCGCGTGGTGATCGACTCAATCGCCGATGCGTCCGACCTGTACGGCAAGGCCAAGCCTGGCGATGTCGTCCTGTCGGTGGCGTCGGCCGGTGATGTGATGCATGATCCTTCGTATGCCGTCTTCCGCGAGCGCGTGAGCAAGGCCGGCGAGCAGGGGATCCCAATCGACCTCGAGCTGTTGCGCAATGGTGAGGTGATCACCCTGACGGGCGTACAGGCATCGGTGCGGCTGCCGGGTGGAAAGGGCCTGGGCGTCGGTCTCCGTCCGGAGATCGGCATGCCCGTGGTGGCCGGGACCGTGCAGGATTCCTCTGCCTATAGCATCCCCGCCGGCAGTATCATCAAGAGCGTAAACGGCGTGGAGGTGGCCAACTGGAACCATGTGCTGCGCGAGCTGAAGAAGGTTGAACCCGGCCGGGACGTCACCATCGTGGCGGCCAACTCCAGCGGCATCGAGGAGACGCATGTCTTCCAGCTCAAGGAGTCGGATTCGACTGTTCTGCACAGCCTGCGCTACTCGGCCGACCTTCTGCTCAAGCAATGGATGGACAGCCGCACGACCAACAATCCGCTGGTGGCAGCCGGCTGGGGCGTGCTGGAAACGCGCGACTCCATCCTTCAGGTCTACCTGACCATCAGCCGACTGGTGGAAGGCTCGGTACCGTTCTCCGGCATGATGGGCCCGGTGGGCATGTTCGCGGTTGGCACCCAGGTTGCCAGCCAGGGGATAGAGTATCTGCTGTGGTTCCTGGCGATCATCAGCGCGAACCTCGCGGTGGTGAACTTCCTGCCGGTGCCGGTGGTCGATGGCGGCCACTTCATGTTCCTGCTGATAGAGAAGATCCAGGGCAAGCCGATCTCCGAGCGCACCATGGTGGTGGCGCAGTACATCGGCCTGGCGATGATCCTGTCTCTATTCGTGGCCGTGACCTACCAGGACATCCTTCGCCTGATCACGTACTGACGATGGCATAGCGGTTCCACCCGAAGTTGAGCAGCTGCTCTACATTGAGTCGGTATGGCTGTCTCCATCGGGAGAGAATGGAAGCTTGCCGCTGGAGAGGCGTGTGCGCTGTCGATCTGTCCAGATGCAGGGGCGTGTGTGGGGCAGGGGGTCGCAGCCGAAATGGCGGCGGATGGCTTGTTCAAGATCCGCCATGCCCTCACCGGATTTTGCACTGATGCTTAAGTCGGCGATAGGGGCGGCTACATCTCGTTTACCGCTTACCAACAGGGCATCCGGGTATTCATCGGCCAGGCGGCGTTGGGATTCGTGATCCTGCGTCGGGTCCAGCAGCAGGATGCGCAGATCGGCCGAGGCGATCTCACCCAGACTCACCCCGATGGCGGCTGCCTCTATATGGTCGCCAGTTTTTCTCAGTCCTGGTGTATCGACCAGGCGGATGGCCAGGCCGCCCAGGTTGGCGTATTCCTCCACGTAGTCGCGCGTCGTCCCGGGCACATCGGCCACGATGCTCTGTTCCCGGCCAAACAGTGCGTTGGCCAGCGTGCTTTTCCCTGCATTGGGGATCCCGAGTATGGCGATCCTCGGCGGATTGAGCAGCCATTGGAGCGACCGATCGCGCAGGATCTGGTCATACAGCCCAGGCTGCACATCGCGCCACGCCTTCCGCTGATTCAGTAGCGTCGCAATCGCCTCTCGCGTACGTGCCATCGGCAGGGCGGCAGTCATTTCCCGTTCCAGTGCATCTGCTGCATCGACCGCAATGCCCGGTAGAGGTAGCTCGTTTGCAACCAGAGAAAAATCTTCCCGCTGCGCAAGCTCCAGCACCGAATGAACCACCCACCGCCCGCCGTGCGTGCATATGTCGGCACACTGGCGCGATTCATCCCACAGCAGCAGCGGGTCATCCAGCTCTCGCTGGCCGTCCACAAGCTTGCCATGCACAGCCCGACCATTGGCCGGCCGACCCACAAAGTGGCGCGACAGGAAATCCGCGACCTGCGGGCCGGCCAGTCGGATCACCGCGATGGCCGACACTCCCGGCGCGGTCTGGAGAATGACGCTGTTTCTCTCACGCATTGCGGCGCCAGGTACGTCACGTGCCGTGCTTTATGTGGTGATTGGCATACGCCATGGCGATGCCATATAGCGTCAGGTCTGGCGAGATGGCGTGGACGAGCTCCCAGCCGTCGAAAAGCTCCCGGGCGTCTCCGCCGGTGGCGATGATGTCCGGCCAGAATCCCAGTTCGGTGGCATAGTTCTCCGTCAGTTCCTTGACCATGCCGCGGATGCCATGATAGACGCCGTGCAGCATCGCCTGCTCGGTATCCCGGCCGATCGCCTCGCCGGGAACATGAAACTTCACCTGCGGCAGCTTGGCCGTGTACTTGTGCATCGCTTCCAGTTGCATCCTCACGCCCGGGGCAATCGCGCCGCCGAGGAATTGACCCTTGTCATTGCACAGGTTCACGGTGATCGCGGTCCCGGCATCGACCACCACGCATGCCTTCTGCATCTGCTCAAAGGCGGCCGCGGTGCTGACGATGCGATCCACGCCGGTCTGCTGCGGCTCATCGGTCAACACCTCGATCGGCAGGTCCAGGTCCCTGCCAACCCACTGCACCTTCTGCCCGGTTGCCTCCTGGAGGATGTGCTCGATGGCTTCCAGTTCAGTGGGATTGACGCTGGCGCCGGCGACGGCGGGCTGTTCGCTGCCGGCAATCTCTCGCCACAGCTCCTTCACGATGCCGGGAAGGTTGGCGCGATCAGTAAGGTCCATGCGTCGAACGTGCGTCAGCTCGCCGGCCGCGAAAATGCCCATCGCGATACGCGAGTTGCCGACGTTTACCACCATCAGGTTAATGTCCATCGTTCATCCACCAGTTCAAATCAATGTCGTTGAAGATACTGTCGTGCAGAGCCATTTCCGCCAGCTCTGAATGCTGCAACTGATCCAGGGGAACTCCCCGCGCCACCTGCTCGGCCATTTCTATCGCACGGTTGAAATTTGTCGAATGTCCCGCGATGCGCTGGATGCCGTAATCGGTCGCCCCCTGGGTGTGCACGACAAACGGCCAGTCGCTGGCCTGCAGCAGTACAAGCTGCCGCGCCGCATGCTGAAGCAGTTCGCGCACCTCGGTGTTCTGCCGCCAGGGCAGCTCATAGAGCGCCCGCAGCAGCGAGCCTTCCGCCCGATACTCGATCTCCCACATCCATTTGTTGCACTCGTTGATCCAGACGCTGTGGTTCCCTTTCTCGCCCCACGATCCCTCGGGCATGCGCACAACCTTGTCTCGCGGGTTGGCATCGAGCGCCTCGCGCGAGGTCAACAGCTTGATATCGCCGGCCGCGCTCAGTGACAGCACCACATCACGCAAGAAGCGTACTCCCTCAAACCACCAGTGCCCGAACAGTTCAGCGTCAAACGGCGCTACCACTGTGCCGACACGGCCCGTCTTGTCGCGATACTCCTGCAATACTCCACGGATGACG
>JAKORQ010000011.1 GCA_029777755.1 Planctomycetota bacterium | reverse complement strand
GGCTGTACCTGGTGGACAGTACGGTCTTCGACCTCTTCGATTATCCGCTGATCGCCGGTGATCCCAAGACCGCGCTGGCCAAGCCAGGCAGCATCGTGCTCTCGCAGGAGCTGGCGAAGAAGTACTTCGGCGATGCCGATCCCATGGGCCAGCTGATGAAGTGGGACAACGCCATGGACGTGCAGGTCACGGGCATCCTGGGCGAGATCCCGCGCAACTCGCACATCCGCTTCGAGGGACTGGTGAGCATGGGCACCATCCTGCAATTCTGGAAGAACATCGAGACGAAGAATTGGGTGTGGAACCCCTGCTGGACCTACGTGCGGCTGAAGGAAGGCATCACCAAGGCCGAAGTGGAGCGCGTATTTCCGGACTTCATCCACAAATACTACCCCGACTTCCTCAAGGATCAGATCGGCCACGAGTTGCAGCCGCTCGCCGACATCCACCTCACCAGCAAGCTCGATTTCGAGATGCACCAGAACGGCGACAAGGGAAGTGTGAACATCCTTTGGGCGATCGGCTTCTTCATCCTGGTGCTGGCCGCGGTGAACTTCATGAACCTCGCCACGGCGCGCAGTGCGTACCGGGCGCGCGAGGTGGGCGTGCGCAAGGCGGCGGGCGCGGCGCGAGGACAACTCATCGGCCAGTTCCTGCTGGAAAGCGTGCTGATGAGCCTGCTCGCGGCGGTGATCGCGCTGTTGCTGATCAAGCTGCTGATGCCCGCGTTCAACACGCTGGCGGGAGAAACGATCCCGTTACCATCGCTGCTGGTACCCGGCGTGCTCGCCATCGCCGCGGTCGTCGGCCTGCTCAGCGGCATCTACCCGGCCTTCTTCCTCAGCAGTTTCCAGCCGGCCGTGGTGCTGAAGGGCAACAGCGGCGGAAGCTCACGCGGTCAGGCACTGCGGAAGGCGCTGGTGGTGGTACAGTTCGCCATCGCGCTGGTGCTCATCATCGGCACCGTGTTCGTGAAGAAACAGCACGACCACCTGCGGAGCGTTGAGCTCGGCTTCAACAAGGAGCAAGTGATCCTGATCCCCGTGCGTGCGCCGATGGCGGATGTGTATCTGGCGGTCTATCCTGAATTGAAGAAGATCGGCGGCGTGAAGGCGGTGAGCTGGAGCAACGATATCCTCGGCAAGAAGCACAACACGCACGAGTTCAACTGGGGCGAAATGGCACAGGGCCAGTGGACCTACCTGCCATCGCTGTATGTGAACCCCGAATTCCAGGAGGCCATGGACATCCAACTCACTGCGGGGCGCTGGTTCAGCCGCGACTTTCCCGGCGATGATTCGCTCAGTGTGGTGATCAACGAGACCTTCGCGAAACAGCTGCATCCCGATGATCCCGCCAAGGCCATCGGCGACCGCATGCACACACCGCATGGCAGCGAGCGCGTGATCGGCGTGGCCAAGGACTTCGCCTTCGACCCCTTGTTCAAGGCGGTGCAGCCCTTCGTGTTCGACCTATGCGGCAAGGACGACATCACGCAATGGCTGCGCTACATCTACATCCGCACCGAGGCGGGGGATCCCACGCCCGTGATCGAGGCTGCGCGCAAGGAGTGGAACAGCCGCACCACCAACTTCCCCTTCGAGTACCAGTTCCTCGACGACCAGCTGGACTCCCAGTACGAAGCGCAAGGTCGTCTGGCACAACTGGTCGGCATCTTCTCGTTGCTCG
>JAKORQ010000099.1 GCA_029777755.1 Planctomycetota bacterium | reverse complement strand
GAATGTGGGCGTCGGCCAGGTCTTCCACGTGGATGTAGTCGCGGATATTGGTGCCGTCGGGGGTGGGGTAGTCGGTGCCGAAGACGGTCAGCGCTGGTCGCAGCCCCAGGATCGCCTGGATGGCCGAGGGTATCAGGTGCGTCTCGGGATCGTGATCCTCGCCGATGGTGCCATCGAGCGAGCATCCCGAGGCGTTGAAGTAGCGCAACGCGGCGAAGCTGAAATCCCTGTCAGATACGATGTAGTCCTGCAGGATTTGCTCCACCATCAGCTTGCTTCGCCCGTATGGTGAGACAGGCGCCTTCTTCTCATCCTCGGTGATCGGCACCTTTGTGGGATCGCCATAAGTCGCGCAGGTCGAGGAGAAGACAAACTTCTTCACGCCTGCCTCTTTCATGCACTCCAGCACCGATACCGTGGTTGCCACGTTGTTGGCGTAGTACATCAGCGGCTGCTGCACGCTCTCCCCCACGTAGGCATACGCGGCGAAATGCATGACGGTGTCGATCTGGTGATCCTTCAGGGCCTTTATGAGCGTTTCCCTGTCGTTGAGGTCGGCGAAAATGGCGGGAACCTTGAGGATATCAACCACTTCCCTATGCCCGCGGGAACAGTTGTCATAGATGACCGGGTTGTGGCCGGCCTCCTTCAGGCGTTTAACCGTATGGGAACCGATATAGCCAGCGCCGCCAGCGACAAGAACGTTCATGTTTTCAGACTCCTCTAAAGTGCGGTGGATACCACAAATGAGGCCGCTTGAGAATGGGATCTCCCCCGGCCGGCACGGATTTGGGGAACATCCGGCACGTGCCAATCGTTATAGAAAAGGATGAGTGTAAAGGCCCACATGCTCGCAGTTCTGGCCGTCGCCACCTCGTGCGTGGCATGGGCACAGGCATTGCCCAGCAGGTTGTCGCTGGATGATTGGCTGACGCTGACGCCGGGCGCCGTTGGGGGCTCCTCTGCGACCACTCAACCGTCGGCCGAGCCAGCCATCAAACTCTTGCCCATCGAGCCGCCTCAGCTCATCCCTAACATCCATCCGCCCAAGCTGACGGACCAACCCCGCAACCAGGGCGTGCAGTTTGCCGACCTCAAGAATGAGGTGATGACCCTCGCATACCGCAACCACCGGGGGCTGGGCCTGGGTGCCGCATCCACCGGCGGAGTTGCCTTTACGGCCGGCGTAGTGACCGAGGGCGGCCTGCGGCTGAACCTGTACTATGTCCATGGCTTTCCCGAGCTGACCCAAAGCGCAGCCCGCGCGGCCGGCATCCAACTGGATGAGGAACTCCCCGAACACAGCGTCGGCCTGACCATAGGGTGGAAGTTCTAGCGGATTTTCGATTTCGATCTGCGATTGCTTCTCGCTGCTGGTACGCGTCGTTTTCCGTCGTTGCGTCGTGGTGAAATCGGAGTCGTGCAAAACCGTGGATGCGATTCCCGCCTTACCTCACACTCCCGTGGCGCTTGTTCACAAAGTCCTCAAGCTGCCTGCGCGTCGGCAGTCCTTCCCAGTCTCCCCGCGTCAGGCAGGTTATCGCTCCCATGGCGTTGCCTCTATCCAGTGCTGCCTGCCAGGCCAGACCCTCCAGCCGCGCTGACAGCACCCCGGCCGCGAATGCGTCACCTGCGCCGATCGGGTCAACTACGCGCTCCAGCGCCTCCCCCGGCGAGGAGAGCTTGCCGCGTTCGCCAAAGTAGATCGCGCCTTCCGCCCCCGTCTTGACGATGACATGCTTCGTGCCCCCATCCAGCAGGGCACGGGCTATCGTCCCGGGATCATCCGAGCCGGTCAGCATCACCCCTTCATCCAAACCGACCAGCGCCACGGTCGCCATCTTCAGCAGCCCCGTGAGCGTTTCCCGCGCCTCCGCATCACTCCACAGCTTCCGCCGGTGATTCGGGTCGATCCATACGTCTATCCCCGCGCTGCTGGCCTCCTTGACCAGGTGCACAGTCATCTCGCGACAGCTCTCGCTGAGTGCCGGGGTGATTCCGCTGATATACAGCACCCGGGCATCCGCCCAGGCGCTACGTGGGAAGGTATCTGTCCCTGCCCGGCTGATGGCCGACCCTTTGCGGTAATAGAACACTTCCGGCTCGCCGCCAGCCCGGCGATTTTTCACCATCATCGCAGTAGGGGCCTGGCTTGAGATCTGCACATGCGAGACATCCACGCCCTCGCCCCGAAGCGAGCGCAGGATGACCTGCCCGAACAGGTCGTCCCCCACGACACTCAGCCACCTGGCGGCATGTCCCAGTCGCGCCAGCCCGATCGCCACGTTTGTTTCCGCCCCGGCGAAGGTCGCCTCCAGCAGGCTTCCGCGATCGATTGGCCGATCTAGCGGGCCATTGAGCACCATCAGCGCTTCGCCAACCAGCACAACGGGGCGAGTGTCGCTCACTTGTGCTTCTCCTTCCTGGCTGCAATCGCCTTCCTGGCGGCGACCGCGTATTTCTGGGCCAGTTCCGTCAGACCCCTATAGTCGCGCGCAGCGATCAGCCTGGGGTCGGCCAGGTTTGATCCAATCGCCACCGCCGGCAGCCCTGCCAAAAGGAAGCTCTCGATGTTCTCCAGAGATACCCCGCCCGTGGGAACGATCCGCAGGAACGGCATCGGCGCCATCACCGCCTTTATGTATGACAGCCCCAGCGAACCGGCCGGGAACAGCTTCACATAGTCGGCTCCAGCCCGATGTGCCTGCAGCATCTCCGTGGGCGTCATGGCCCCGCACACGATCGGGACCTCGCGTGAGCGACAGAGCCTGATGGTGTCCAGTTGCAAAGTGGGCGTGACGATGAACTTCGCCCCGGACGAGATCGCCGCCAGGGCATCATCGGCATCCAGGATCGTCCCGGCGCCGATGGTCACCTTCCCGGCGAGCTGCTCGCTCACCGCCCGTATGGCATCCAGCGCACCGGGGGTGTTAAGTGTGATCTCCAGGACGGGCAACCCGCCGGCCGCCAGTGCCTGGCAGACGGCCGGGAGATCCACCTCCTCGCCCACCCGCAGGATGCCGATAACGCCACGCGCCTCAATGGTTTGCCGAATCTGGTCAGCGGAGTTCATTTGTGTGGTAGCATACCGGATGCCCCGGGACGACTGAAGCGACGAACGCCGCGCGGCCGGCACAGCATCAGCCCGCCTGAATGGTGAAGCCGACCAATGTTGAGCTTAAACTGGGCTCAGTTGACAGTTGACAGGGATGGCCTGGAGAGTACATTACTCGGCTCGCCGCGCAACGCAGCGCGGCATTTGGGTACATATTCTGCCCGAAGTAGGGCAGAGCTGACTGAACTGAAGGATAATAAAAATGACCGGCG
Organism: Planctomycetota bacterium; assembly: GCA_029777755.1. Taxonomy (GTDB): domain Bacteria; phylum Planctomycetota; class Phycisphaerae; order Tepidisphaerales; family Tepidisphaeraceae; genus CAIQIQ01. Next base: position 549 of record JAKORQ010000099.1, on the reverse strand, counting down.
ATCGGATTCGCATTCGAATGGAAGCTTATGACCACCGAGCCCTTGACGCTTCGGCCAAGGAGATCGTGGAACATGCCAAGCGTACCAATGCTCGTGTGTGCGGCCCCATTCCTCTACCGACCCGGATCGAGCGCTACACCGTGCTCCGCTCGCCCCACGTGGACAAGAAGAGCCGTGAGCAGTTCGAGATGCGCACCCACAAGCGCGTGATCGACATCTTCGAGCCCACCGCCCGCACCATCGAGGCCCTGAATCGCCTCGTCGTGCCGGCCGGTGTCTTCGTGAAGATCAAGGCCTGATCACCAAGGCAACTGAGATCGACAATCCAACCGCCCCGGTATCCGGGGCGGTGTTCTTTTTTGGTTAAGCCACAGATGGGGTACGGATTTGCACAGGTGTTTTTGCCTTCTGCCCTGCGTGGGACGCTGTCAATCAACGATGAACAATCAACAGGCCATCGCCTCTTTCGTCGCGCGTCACCATCCCCGATGGCAGCTTGCCATCACTGTGCTCCGCGTCGCCTCGCTATCTGCCTTGCCAGTTCGTGCT
>JAKORQ010000098.1 GCA_029777755.1 Planctomycetota bacterium | reverse complement strand
CCATGGGCTCCGGCACGGATGTCGCCCTCGAGGCTGCCGATGCCGCCGTCCTCAATAATCGCATCACCGATGTCGCGGCGCTGGTGCAGCTGTCGCGACGGACCATGTCGGTCATTCGTCAGAACGTGGTTCTGGCGCTTGGCCTCAAGGCGGTGTTCCTGGTTACCACGATCATCGGCATGACGGGGTTGTGGATCGCCATCCTCGCCGATACAGGGGCAACTGTCCTGGTTACCGCAAATGCGCTGCGGCTTCTCGGCTCATCCAGGACCTGAGCACGGTCGAATTCCTGAGGGGGAGTTGAGCCCCAGTTCGACCGGCTATACGCAGTCACCGAACATCAATGACTGTGGCCGTGCCGGTGATGGAGATCGGGGTAGTGGGGGTGCTTGTGCCGGAGGCGCTTGTGCCGGTGAAGGTGGGAGTGCGGCTCGGTCACGGGTCCAGAATGCTCGTGCTGGTGATGCGCGTCATGCACGTGACGATGTTCATGTTCAGCTTCCTCATGGACATGCTCATGTTCATGGCGTTCCGCCAGATGAAGCCACAGGCCGATCGCCATCAGAATGCCTGCGATGACCAGTCCCAAGGTAATCGCATCCCCCAGCATCAGGATCGAAAGCGTCGCGCCAGCGAAGGGCGCCAGTGAGAAATATGCCCCGGTACGTGCGGCCCCGAGATGACGGAGCCCGAGCATGAAGAAGACCAGGCTGACACCGATCCCGAAGAACCCGATGATCGCCCCGGAGAGGAGGGTCACAGGCGCTACGGGCGGGGCGCCCAGATAGACGGCCAGGGCTGCGTTGACTGCACCCGCGACCAATCCCTTCACCGCGGCGATCTGGACGGGGTCGGAAGCGGACAGCTTGCGGGTGAGATTGTTGTCGATGCCCCAGGCGAGACAGGCCGCCGCAATGAGAAGGCTGCCCCAGCTGACGTGCAGGCCATCTCCGCTCGAGGAAAGGACGACCGCGCCTGCAAGGATGGCGGCCGCTCCCAGCAGGAGCCTGCGATCGACGTTTTCCCGGAAGACCAGCCAGGCGATTGCCATCGTCGCGACGCCCTCGAGGTTGAGGAGCAACGATGCCGACGAGGCATCCGTGGTCGACAGGCCGAACATCAGCAGGACAGGTCCGGCGATGCCGCCAGCCGTTACCACGGCAGCGAGCCAGGGCAGGTCCTTGAGTTTCAGGGGTGATTCCGCGACGGCGTCAGAAGTGGCAGCCCGGATCAGCAAGAAGATTGCCAGTCCAACGCCCGCGCCGAGATAGAGAAT
>JAKORQ010000097.1 GCA_029777755.1 Planctomycetota bacterium | reverse complement strand
GGTCGGCCGGCAACACCGCTGCAACGATGAGCTGGGATACCACGTACTGGATGCGATGTGCGCGGTGCTGGAGTCGGCGGAGAGCGGCACGGCGATCGCGCTGCGAAGCTCGGCCAGCAGGTCCGAGCCGTTTGATGACAGCACGCTGGAAAAAGAGAAGGCGAAGATAAGCCCGGCCATGGCCGCCGGTAAATGATGAGTCTGGTTGAACTTACCGGCTTGCGGCGCTGGGATAGAGGTAGTGGCGCCGGTGTTTTCGCCGGCCGGCCAGGAGATGGCGAAACTGTCGCAAGATGTTTCTTGCAGGCATGTTACGCGCTCGTATAATGGACCCGCCCTCGCGTTCGCGTTTGGCCGGGAGGGCCGACAAGGAAGGGTATGACGCGTCCTGCAGCAAGCAAGCTGATGCTGGGATTGTTGTCGCTCAACATGGCGGCACTATTCGCCATTGTTGCCCTGCTGCTTTCACGCGGCGACGTTTTGCCGGCCGCCTGGGCGCAGATGCCATCTCCTGATCGGCAGCAGGACCTGATAGTAATGCCTGGCCAGCTGGCGAATAACGTCTGGGGCTGCTACGTGCTGGACAAGCGAACGCAGACGTTGTGTGTGTATCAGTATACCCCGGGCGACAGAATGCTGAGACTGCAGGCGGCCCGCGGTATCGAGCAGGATCTGGAATTGCGGAGTTTCAACACGTCTCCGGATCCCGCGTCAGTCGCTGATCTGATACGGAAAGAGCGAAGTCTGAAGTCGGGCCAGCCCACCACGGGTCCCGCGCCTGAAACCGAAAGGAAGTGAACGTCAAGCCGTCCATCGGGTGGTAAAATCCCATTGGAACCGTCAGACGTTCAAGGAGCGCATCATGGCGAAGATGTTCTATACGATGGACGAGACCAAGGCCGCCCTCGGGAAATCTGAGGACGACGTCAAGCAGCTCATTCGTGAGGGAAAGCTGCGTGAGTTCCGCGACGGCCCGCGTCTGATGTTCAAGGCAGACCAGGTTGAGTCCCTCAAGGCTGAGCTCTCCGGCGGTTCGGCGGAAGATCAGGTCGGGCTGAGCGCCGGCGACACCCACACCCCGCTGGGCCTGATGGATTCCCGCTCCGGCAGCGGCAGCGGCGTGATCAGCCTGGCAGGCGATACCTCCTCGGGCAGCCCCGCTCCCAAGGAAGACGGCGGCGCGGGCATGGATGTGGGCCTCTCCGGCTCGCTCAGCGGATCGATCGGCGGCGGTTCGCTGGCCGGCGGCACCCTCAGTGGTACCGGCTCGATGAACCGCGGCACCGGCAAACCCGGCGTGAACGTTTTCGGCGATGAGGCTTCCGATGTGGACCCGATGGCCCAGACGCACATCGCTCCGCCGAAGGATCAGATCAGCCTCGAGGGTGTTGGCTCCGGTTCGGGGCTGCTGGACCTGACCCGCGAGACCGACGACACCAGCCTCGGCGCTGCCCTGCTGGATGAAATCTCCCCCGGCAGCAAGCGCACCAGCCCGACCCCGGCGAGCATTTCGCCTTCTTCCGGCTCGACGGCCGGCATGACCTCGATTTCTCCGCTGGAACTGCCCAGCGAGCCGGTTGGCGCTCCCGTCGGCACCACCATCGTCGGCGGGCCGGTAACGGTGGAAGCGCCCGATCCGGTGGCGCCGGCTTTCGGGGCGGCCAGCTTGGCGGCCTCCCTTGTGCTGGTCCTGTCGGCATTGGTGATGATCCGGGCGCTGGTGGTCGACAGCCCGCTGATCGACACCCGCATCGAGTTCCTCAAGAGCGCCAATGCCCCGTTCATTTTCCTGGGCGCTGGCTTCCTGCTGGTGATCATCCTGTTCGTGATCGGGATCTTCGCCGGAAAGGGCCGACAGGCGACGGCCTAAAAGTAAAAAGTCGACATGGAATGAATATCAACGGGCGGCGATCATTCGCCGCCCGGTTTGTTTTTGGAGTCCATCCAGGTTCCTTTTTCACCACGAAGGAACGAAGCGGAACTGACCTACTCCGATCGACATCGAACTACTTCGTCAACTTCGGTCCTTCGTCGCTTCGTGGCGAAAGACCTTGGCACGAATCTCGCGGTTACGTCGTTGCGTCATGGTAAGGAAGGTCCGCAGCATATGCCCCACGATACGGGCTAGGAGACCAGCGCTTGCAGGGAGCCGTCGTCATTGCGTCGTCGCTTCCTGGTGAAATCGAACCCTGACAAGCCTCGACCATGAAATCCTTCGTGCCTTCGAGCCTTAGCATGTTTGTATCCCACTGGATCGCGTAAAGACCCGCTACCGGAAGGCCGGCGGAGTTGACCGGTTCAGGTATGTTCTCTCGATCGCTTCACGCGAAACCTGTCCGATCTGTTGCGGGATGATCTCGACTATCCTCCAGTCTCCCGCGCGGTTGACCCATTCCAACTTCCACTGGCTGTTCATATCGTTGGCGGGAAAAGAAGATCGGCCGCCGTGTTGCGACCAGATAGTCAGGTAGGTAACCAGCGTCCTTCCCTCATAGGCGCCGTGGAGGCTGAGGATGCGGGCCCCTATAAGGTCCGTCTGGGCGGCGTAGTAGACCGCTCCATCGATGATCTCCTGCTTGTCCCAGGCGAAGGCTATGGCACCCTCATCGAGCAGGCTGGCGATAGCCGCCCGGTCGGCTGCCACCACCGCCCGGACAAACTCCCGTGTGCGCTTCTCGACCTTTTCCTGGTCGGTATCGACGGCATAGCTGATGCCGGCCAGCAGCACCGCCAGAAGTATCAACCCCACCCCGGCCGCCCGCTCGCGTTTCTTGAGCCGGGCATTCGCCCAGGAGAAAAGCCCCACCCCCGCGGCGGCGAAGCTCGTCGGTACGTACCAGGGAATGTCGAAGAGAAACTCCATGTCAGCAGATTAGCACTGCTGCCGCCGGTGAAGAAAGGGGATCAAGTGGAATAAAGGTATATGTGAGAGCGACGAGGCAGAACTGAACGCGCCCGATCGACTTCGTTAACTTCGGTTCTTCGTCCCCTGGTGAAACGACCCTGGCGCAACGCTCCCGTACCTCGTCGTATTCCGTCGTTACGTCTTTCGTCGTGTGGCGAAGCGGCTCTGGCGAGCTCCACCATATATTTCCTCTTTGTGCCTTCGTGCCTTAGTGTCTTTGTGTCAATTGCGGATCGGAGTATGTGCCCCGTCTGGTGGTATGCCAGGCGTCTTCCATAGGCAACCTCCGCCGATCGCGCGTTGCATTGACAGGCTCTGCTCTTACAATCCCCAGATTGGAACTTTTCCGCCGGGATCGCCCCGGCCGAGGGAATTGCACCGTCTGGCGTTTGGGAATACACATGTATCGCACCTGGGTCATCCTGCGACATACGTTTCTGGATTCAATCGTCCAGCCCATTTACACCATGCTCCTTCTCCTGGGGCTGGCGGTGTTGATCATCTTTACCGTCCTGCCGTTCTTCACGCTTGGCGAAGACACCGTGATGTTCAAGTCCGTCGGGCTGGACATCATCATGCTTATCGTCCTGATCGTGACGCTGTTCTCCACCAGCCGATGCATCTATGAGGAGATCGAGGACCGCTCGATGCTCACGCTGATGAGCAAACCGGTGAGCAAGTGGCAGGTGCTGCTGGGCAAGTACCTTGGCATCATCGCCGCGGCGGCCGCCGCCATGTTCATCCTCGGGCTGGTGCTATCGCTGTGCACATGGTCGCGCATACCGGCCGACTATCAGTTGCGCACGCAATCGCTGGATGACCTGGAGATCAAGCGGCTCTACGACCTGCGGATGATGCATATCGCCGGCCTGGTCCCGAGCCTGATCGTGAGCTGGCTGCAAATCTCGGTGCTGGCCGCCATCGGCGTAGCGCTTTCCACCCGCTTTTCGCTGGTGGTGAACCTGCCGGCCGTGATCCTCATCTACATCGCCGGCAACCTGACGCGCTTCCTCGAGCCGATCTGGGGAGATGTCCCCGGAACAGCGCTGGAAGGCCGCTCGCCAATCCTCAAGGCCGTGGCACAGGTCCTGACGATCGTCCTGCCGTACCTGGAGCACTTTGACCTGAGGCAGGCGGGCATCACCGGCCAGATCGCCCT
>JAKORQ010000096.1 GCA_029777755.1 Planctomycetota bacterium | reverse complement strand
TCGCGTTGCGCTTGAGAACCGCCCGGCAGGCCGCAAAGGAATCATCCAGCCAGTCCTGCGGATGCTGGAAGGCATAGTCCGGCGGCAGCTTCACGCCATTGGGTAACTCGCGATCAAGCACGCCATGCCGGTAGTTTCGCGACTGCTGGTCGATGATCCTGCCATCGGCAGCATCCACCAGCAGGACACGCACGGACTCGGTTCCAAAGTCAATACCAATAGCGTAAGGCATGTCTGCGCTCCTGTGTTGATCGCCGGCGGCTGTCGTTCATGCAGGTCACAGCCACCGGGCGTATTTATCGCGAAGCAACTGTGCCTTGTCGGCCCGGCCAGTCTCCTCCAGCCGCTTGATGTACTTGGGCAACGGGCTTGGCGGGGCATGACGTGCATGCAGCGGACCGCCTTCGCGATACACCGTCCAGAGCGGATCGACTACATCCGGCCCATGGATCGCCATCGTCTCCATCTGCTCCGCATGCCAGTTCGCCAGCCTCCAGGCACCCTCACGGCAGAGTTCAGGATGCTTTGCCGCAAGATCGTTCTGCTCGTGAGGATCAGCAACGATATCGAAAAGCATCTCCTTAGGGAACAGGTGGAAGCCATCATGGTAGGTGCGCACATACAGCCACCTGTCCCAGCGCACCGAGCGCTGACAGACGTGGGCGCACTGGCTGAGGATCAGTTCATCCCGGCCTTTGTCTTCCTTACCGGTGAGGATGGCATGGGCAAAGCTCACCCCTTGCCACAGCGGCCGTTTCTCGCCATTGAGCAGGTCCATGATCGTCGGCGCCCAGTCGATGTTGTAATGCAGCGTATCGACCACCGATCCGCGGGCGCCACCGGGCCACTTCACGATCATCGGGATGCGGCAGGTGGGATGGTCGGCCGTGCCATGCTCGCCGTAGATTCCCAACTCGCCGAAGTTCTCGCCATGGTCGGAGGAGATGATGATGGCGGTGTCGTCATAGACTCCCTGTTGCTTGAGGATCTCGACGATCTTTCCGATCTGCTCATCGGCGTAGCGGATGCCGGTGTCGTAGCCGTCGATCATCCGCCGCATGGAGGCCTTGTCGGTGATCTTGCCCGGCGAGCGTGGGGTTGCGGGATTCTCCCGGTCATCCCACATGCTGATCTCCATCGACGTGTGCGGGCCGGCCATCTTGTTGTGCCGCCTGATCAGTTCATCATCATCAAGCCACTTGGGCAGCGGATCATCCTTGAAGGGATCGCCAAACTCCCCCGGTACGCGATAGGGAGTGTGCGGATCCCACAGGTTCAGGTGCATGAACCACTTGTCCTTGGCGCCGTTGCGCTGGAACCAGTCCAGCGCGATCGGCATGATCTCCTCGGCCGACTCGCCACCACCCTTGCCAGTGTTGTACATCTCCATGAAGCCGGCGTAGAACCAGCTCGCGCCATGCCGCTGGCCGAAGGGAGAGATGCACACCGTGTGATAGCCGAGCTTCTGGAGCTGCCGCACGAGGGCATCGTCTTCCATGCGTCCACGGAAGCCGCGGCCAGCGCCCTCGACCTTCGGATCCGCCGCCGTCCCGCCATGCCCGACGATGCCGGTCTGGATGCCGAACCGCCCGGTATACATCGCCGCCCGCGATGGCAGGCAGGGCGCGTCGGAGGTGTAGTAGTTGGTGAATCTCACTGACTCCCTGGCGATGGCATCAATCGCCGGGGAAGTGTTGCGGTGATAGCCGTAACATCCCAGGTGGTCTGGCCGAGTGGTATCAATGTCGATGTAGAGAATGCGCATCGCAGCTCCCGTAAAACGCTTTATTGAAGCCACAGACTGTACTGCTGATCTCTGCCGGCTGCAAAAAATACCCCGGCGGCAATGGCCGCGGGTGCAAATATCCCATACGAAACAACGCGCTTGCGGCCATCCTTGACGTTGAGTTCTGATGACATAATCTAGCATAAGCGTCGGCCGAGCCGACCAACCAGCGGCCACGGATCGTCACAGATCCGCCAAGCGTCGCAGGGAGCATAGCTCAACGGTTAGAGCAGGGGACTCATAATCCCTTGGTTGGGGGTTCGAATCCCTCTGCTCCCAGTGAACAATTCTTGATCATCCAGCCGAGTATCTGGCGTCTATCCCCTGGGGCCAATCCAATCAGATTGGGCGCGAGGCTTTTGCTGTTGTCTCGCGGATCACCAGGGAGGAGG
>JAKORQ010000095.1 GCA_029777755.1 Planctomycetota bacterium | reverse complement strand
TGGGATGCCAGCAGTTGCAGCACGCGGATGTAGTGCCTGGTTCCGGTCCGATCTCCGTAGAGCTGACGGAACTTCTCGCGCAGCCGCACGAACGCCGCCGGCAGTTGCCAGCCGGCAAACAGCCGCGTCTTGTCCAGATAAGCTGGTTTGCGGCCCAGGGTTGCCAGATAGTGGGTTGGCTCCAGCACCTGATCCCCGGGGGTTCGACTTCGACGATGCCGCGCCACCACCGCGCCCTGGTGCACGATCACCACCTGATCCATGTAGGCCTTCACCGTCACCGGCTCAAATGCCACCTGTCGCGGCACGCTGTAACGGACTTCCTCAAACAGCACCGTCTGGTACTTATCCACCTGGCGGATCTGCTGCAGGCAGGCGTCAAAAGGACGGCTGGGTAACTCCACCGCCTGCGCTTTCTCCATCTGGAACATCTCGCCGATCGATTCGCTTCGACCGCGAACCACACGAGCCCGCTCCTGCAGGCAGCATCGCAGCAGATGCCGGTTCAGCTCCTCCGGATCTTGAACCTTCGGCACCGGCGTGGCGAAGCGACGCTCCAGCGCGTACACCGTCCGCTCGGCATCGCTCTTCTCCTGACCCCGCGCAGGCATGCAGAACATCGGCGCGAATCGGTAGTGAGATGCCAACGCTGCGTAATGCGGATTGAGCCGCCGATCCCGCCCCTTGAGGATCAATGATGCCACCGTCGCCGGATTGTCCCACCACAACTCCAGCGGAACGCAGCCGAAGAACTCAAAGGCACACACCAGACCGTACAGGATCGATTCGGTCTTCTCGCTGGGCAACGCGATCGCCAGCGGATAGTGGCTGTACGACCAGACGCAGATCAGCACGGGCTCCAGCACGCGGCCATGTGGATAGTCAACATGGATGTGCCCAAAGTCGCACTCCAGCCGGCAGCCCGGCGGGTGATCCAGAAACAGGTGCGTCTCTCGCTCACGCTTGCGATGCTGCGCAACATGGCGACGCACCTGGTCGTACTGACCGACATAGCCATGCTCATCCCGCAGCCGCGCGAAGATCTGGCTGGCCGTGTGCCGCTGCTTCTTCGGTGCCGATCCATCCTCTTTCAGGATCTGATCAATGATCGCCTGATGCGCCGCCGTCAGCTTCGGGCACACCACAGGCCGGCTACGCGTATATCCCGGCGGTTTGCTTTGCAGCAACGCCTTCTTGACCGTGTCTCGTCCATGACCCAGCCGCCTGGCAATCTGCCGTGCAGAAACACCATCGCGGTGGAGCAACCGAATCTGAAGATAATCATCCATGTCCAGCATCCCCGCCTTGGTAACACCGATTCAACCGATCGGCATCCAATCCAAGGCCACGGGGGGTGGACTTGTTTTCCGCGCCGGTCTTATCTCCCTACCCGGCCCTGTGTTCCATGCCTATCCCCAG
>JAKORQ010000094.1 GCA_029777755.1 Planctomycetota bacterium | reverse complement strand
CCCATCCCCGGAGTCGAGCATCCATGCGGTAACGGCCGTGCGGATCACCAATGATCGGCTCGTCGCCATCCCCTACAACTACGATACCGGCGAGTGGATGACCGGCAATGTCGTGCTGGACAAGACCATCACGGTGCCCGAGCCGACATCGGTCGCCGTCATGGGATTGGGTGGAGTGGGCCTGCTGGCGCGAAGACGCGCACAGTAGCATTCCTCCGGGCAACGAACTGTTAAGCTTCCTCGGCTGTTTAGATTGTCTTAGAGCGCTGGCAGAGGCATACTCTTGGTTATGCAAGAACCACAAGTCTCTGCTGCGGGGGAGGAGCTTGAAGCCGTTGCCAGGCTTCAGGCGGCGTATGCACAGATTCGCAGCGAACTGGGCAAGGTGATCATCGGCCAGGATGCGGTCATCGAGGAATTGCTGATCGCGCTGTTCTGCCGCGGCCATGCGCTACTGGTTGGCGTTCCCGGCCTCGCCAAGACGCTGCTTATCTCCACGCTGTCGAGGACACTTGGTCTTTCGTTCTCGCGCATCCAGTTCACGCCCGACCTGATGCCATCCGACATCACCGGCACTGAGGTGATTGAGGAGGACCGCTCAACCGGCACGCGGCAGCTTCGCTTTGTGCGCGGTCCGGTCTTCGCAAACGTCATCCTTGCCGATGAGATCAACCGCACTCCTCCCAAGACGCAGTCTGCACTGCTCGAGGCGATGCAGGAGCACCAGGTGACGGCCGGCGGCAAGCAACATCGTCTGCCCCAGCCCTTCTTTGTGCTGGCAACGCAGAATCCCATCGAGCAGGAGGGCACCTATCCGCTGCCCGAAGCGCAGCTCGATCGCTTCATGTTCATGATCAACGTGAGCTACCCCAGCGAGCAGGAAGAGTTCGACATCGTTCGCACCACTACCACCCGCCGGCATGTTGAGCTGCAGCACATCCTCTCGGCCGAGGAGATCATGCAGTTGCAGGAGGTGGTGCGCTCGGTGCCCGCGGCCGACCATGTGATCCGCTACGCCCTGCAATTGACACGACTGACCCGCCGCGAGAATGGCAATTGTCCCAAGTTTATTGAGGAGTTCGTGAGCTGGGGCGCCGGTCCGCGAGCTTCGCAGTACCTGGTGCTGGCCGGCAAGGCACGGGCGCTGCTCAAGGGACGACATCATGTGAGCATCGACGACATCAGGGCTGTGGCATTGCCAGTGCTGCGCCACCGCATCGTCACCAACTTCAACGCCGAGGCAGAGGGCGTGAAGAGCGACACCATTGTTCGCCGGCTGCTCGAGCACGTGCCGGCGCAGGATCATGAAAAGCTTGATCCGGCCGTGCAGGGCGCGCTCAAGAGCGCGTAGTGGCCGCGATCGGGGATCACCTGGTTGTCGGGCTGGAGCGGTATGTCTACGCAGATTCAGGAATACCGGAAGTATCTTGATCCACGGGTCCTGGCCCGTGTCGCCGGGTTGGATCTGCGCGCCCGCCTGATTGTCGAGGGATTGATGAGCGGCATGCACCGCTCGCCGTACCAGGGGATCTCTGTCGAGTTTGCCCAGCATCGTCCATATGCGCCCGGTGACGACATCCGCCATGTCGACTGGAAAGTGCTGGCCAAGACCGACCGCATATATCTCAAGCAGTACCAGGAAGAGACTAACCTCCAGCTCGTGCTGGTTGTCGATACAAGCCAGAGCATGACCTACGGCAGCGTCGGGGACCGCGATGCGCTCTGGACAAAGCTTGATCACGCGACAGCTATCGCCGCGACGCTTGCGTACATGGCACTAGGGCAGCAGGATGCGGTAGGGCTGGTGGT
>JAKORQ010000093.1 GCA_029777755.1 Planctomycetota bacterium | reverse complement strand
GGCGAAGCCCTGCGTTGGGATCTGCTCCTCGGGCGCGCCCAATACGAAGCGATCGCACTTCCAGGACAACCAAACCCGTTGCGGGCAGACATCCTCGCCTGGCTGGCTCGCCTGCCGGCCCACCTGAATCCTGTGCGGGCCAAGGCGGAGATGCTGCGCCGCATTCGTTCCGATGAATTCTGGACCGACGCCGACTGTGCCTCCCTCGAAGACATGCGCCTCGGACTGCGGGACATCATCCATCTGGCGGAACGCGCATCCCAGCCTCCACCCCTGCCACCCACGGTACTGGACATCAAGGAAGAGGCAGACGAAATCCAGTACGCAGAGCGACCCACCAAGATCAAATCGGTGGACTACGGCATCTTCCGCAAGGCCGTGGAAGGCGCACTGAAGCCCCTTTTCGACACCAGCCCCGTACTCAAGAAAATTCGCTTTGGCGAGCAGGTCAGCGCAGCGGAACTGCTGCAATTGAACAGCCTCGTCCATACTCGTCACCCGGACGTGGATCTTGCCACCCTGCGGGAGTTCTTTCCCGACACGGCCCTGCCGCTGGAGCAGATTCTGCGCAGCATCGTCGGCCTCGATCACGCCGCGGTGGAAGCACGCTTTGCGGGCTTTGCAGGCCGTTATCCGCTCAGCAGCCAGCAACTGCGCTTCCTTACCTTGCTGAAGGACCATATCCGCCAGTACGGAGCCATCGCCACCGACACCCTCTTCGAAGCGCCGTTCACCAGCGTTCATACCGAGGGGCTTTCCGGCGTGTTTCACGACGAAACCCAGCTGAGCGAGATCGTTGCCCTGATCCGCAGCTTCGGTGAGCCGCCATCCCCCGCCGCACGCTGATCCGACAGACCTCGATACCAAACAACCCTTAACGATCAAACCATGAGCCACATCGACTTCATCATCACTCAGTCCAGCATCGACAACGGCCGCCTCTATTTCGAATCAGCCCACACGGCGTTCTTTCCTGCTGACACCCTTGGTGGGCGGGGAGCAAATGAACATGCCGCGGGCACCATTGGCATCGAGGTGGCAGGCGAAATAGCCGAAACCGATATTCGCATCAGCAGCAGTAGCAGAATTTCCCCCCGAAAATCCTTCAAGACCTGGTTGCGTTCGATTGGCGCCTTTGACGGAGCCAAGGGACGACTCCACAAAACTTCCGACCGCCATTACAAGCTGGAATACCTGGGCTGAAGCACATCCATATGATCACCGGCGAACTCAAATCCCGTATCGACAGCCTCTGGACCGACTTCTGGACCGGCGGCATCACCAACCCCCTCACGGTCATCGAGCAGATCACCTTCCTGATGTACGCCCGCATGCTGGACATGCTCGAGCGGCGCGATGAAAAACGGGCCACCCTCTCCGGCCGTACCTTCAACCAGCGCTTTCAGGCTGGCGATCAGGATTGCCGCTGGGAAACCTGGCGCCACTATGGCGCCGAGGAGATGCTGCCCCATGTGCGCGACAGGGTGTTCCCCCACTTCCGCCGCCTGGCAGAACGCAGCACCGGCGAGGGCAGCCAGTTTGCCGCCTTCATGAAGGACGCCCAGCTCATGATCCAGAAGCCGTCCCTCCTCGTGAAAGCGGTGAATGCGGTCCATGACCTGCCCCTGGACCGGGGCGACACCAAGGGCGACCTCTACGAATACCTGCTCGGCAAACTCACCACGGCCGGCATCAACGGACAGTTCCGCACTCCCCGCCACATCATCCGCATGATGGTGGAGCTCATGGAGCCTCAGCCCACGGAGCGCATCTGCGACCCGGCCTGCGGCACCGCCGGCTTTCTGGTGGAAACCTACGACTACCTGCTCCGCCATTACAGCTCGGCTGCCGGCATTCACCGGGAAACCATCACCAACGAAAAGGGCGAACAGGAGGAGCAGCTCATCTACAGCGGCGACATGCTGGCGGAACATCGTGCTCACATCGACACGGACATGTTCCACGCCTTCGATTTCGACGCCACCATGCTGCGCATCGCCACTATGAACCTGGTGATGCACGGCGTCGCCGAACCGGACGTGCATTATCAGGACACCCTCAGCCAGAAGTTCGAAGAGCGTCACCCGAGAGGCGCCAAAGAAGCCTTCGATCTCATCCTGGCCAACCCGCCCTTCAAGGGCAGCCTGGACGAACAGGACGTGGCGCCCGACCTCCTGCGCATCGTCAAGACCAAGAAGACCGAGCTCCTGTTCGTTGCCCTCATCCTGCGCATGCTCAAGCTTGGCGGCCGCTGCGCAGCCATCGTGCCGGACGGCGTGCTCTTCGGCTCCAGCAAGGCGCACGTGCAACTGCGGCGCCATCTGGTGGAGGACAACCAGCTCGAAGCCGTCATCAGCCTGCCGAGTGGCGTCTTCAAGCCCTATGCGGGCGTATCCACCGCCATCATCGTCTTCAGCAAGGGCGGCACAACGGAAGACGTCTTCTTCTACGACGTCACCGGCGACGGCTACACCCTGGACGACAAACGCCAACCCAAGAAGGACGCCGACGACCTGCCCGACGTGCTCGCCAAATGGCGCCAATGGTGTGATCGCCAGGGCGAATTCACCGACCGCAGGCAGAAGTCCTTCGGCGTACCGGTCGCCGACCTCCGCACCCAGAACTACGACCTCTCCATCAACCGCTACAAGGAGCAGGTGCACGAAGTCCAGCAGCATGAAGACCCGAAAGTCATCCTGGCCCGGCTGAAGGCGCTGGAGGCGGAGATCCAGAAAGAGCTGG
>JAKORQ010000092.1 GCA_029777755.1 Planctomycetota bacterium | reverse complement strand
CTGCAGGCCGATGATCTGCAGGAGGATGCGGTCCCATTTCTCCGTGTCGCCTCCCAGGCGAATGGCGGCATTGCGATACATCTGCACGCGCTCGATGATCCGGTCCAGGTATGCCTGCATGTCAAAGAGCAGATCACGATCGCGGGATGAGGTTCCCCGTCGGCCGCCGATGCCAAAATCGTCATAGGCAGCGGCCAACCTTCCCACATGGGTTATCTGGCGCTGGATCCTGGCCAGCTCCTGATCGATCAGGTTCTGCGCGTGTTTTCCCAGCTCATTAAGCATTGGCATCATCTCGGAGGTCTTGCCGGTGCTGGCCACTTCAAGCAACGCCGCGTCCGAGACGGGGATGACGGCATCCTCCAGCTCGGTGAGCGTTTCCGCCTCGAGGGCATTGTCGTACATCCGCTGCACGGAGGGTCGCAGGTCGGCAAGGAGAGCGGCCATTGCCCGACGGCGCGAGTCGGTCTCGATGATGTCTATCGGTTGCTGCTCCTGAGCGAGCCGCGGCGTGTAAGTGACACCGCTGGAGCGATCCAGCAGCACGCGCGTTGAGCGCGCCCATGCAAGTTGCTCAAGCGTCGGCGCAATATCGGCGGCCGCCCCGAACTCCTGTGCGGCGATGGCCCTATTGCCCAGGCGCAGCAACGACTCTGCCTTGAGCATGATCATCTGGTAGGCCTGGCTCCGGGTCAGGTTCTGGTCCGCGATAAGCGTCTGGTCGGCCTCCCGCACGACCGAGGCATACTCACCGCGCGAGAACATGTCCTTGAGCTGCTCAACGGTAACGGCACTGGCCGCGGTGATCATCAGGAAAGAAACGATCAGACAGGATAGCGCTTTCATCGATGCTTCCTCCTCATCCCCCAGGATGTGAAAGGCGCCCGGCCATCCCCGTGGCCTTACCTGATTCTAGCCGCCGGCGCGGCGCCATGCGGGTTACGTAATGCCGCAAATAGCGCAACCAATCGCGTATTATGGGCTTACGATCGGTTTTACCCTTGCCGCGGCGGATGTATAATCGGCTCTATTCGTCACAGAAGGGAATCAATAGCGGATGGCGAAACGTGATTATTACCAGGTCCTGGGGGTGAGCCCGACGGCCAGTCAGGAGGAAATCCGCAAGGCTCACCGGAAGCTGGTTCGGCAGTATCATCCAGACGCAAATCGCGATAACCCTGAAGCGGCAGAGAAGTTCCGTGAGGTTCAGGAGGCTTACGACGTCCTCTCAGATGTGGAGAAGCGCCGGCAGTATGATCAGTTTGGTCATGCCGGGGTACACGGCGCGGAGGCCGCCAGAGAAGCCGATCCCTTCGAGGCTTTCCGCAGAGCCAACGCCGGGCGCGGCTCACGCTCATGGAAGGCCAGCCCCAATGTCACCGTCGAGGATTTTGACTTCGGCACCGGCGGCGGATTTGGTGACATTTTCGAGCAGTTCTTTGGCGGACGCGGCCGACGTGCCCGCGTGGAACCGAACAAGCAGCGAGGCTCGGACATCGAGCACGCCGTGACGATCAGCTTCGAGCAGGCTGCCCGAGGCTGCACCATCCCGCTACAGCTCAACCGCGAAGGCCGTATTGAGACCATTGACCTGAAGATCCCTGCCGGCGTGAAGGACGGCAGCCGGGTTCGCCTCCGCGGCAAGGGGCAGCCGGGTGTCGGCGGCGGCCCATCAGGCGACCTGTACATCACCACCCGCGTGGTGGACCACCCTTACTTCCGCCGCGATGACCTGGATGTCTACATGGATCTGCCCGTGAGCATCTACGAGGCGATCCTGGGTGCGAAGGTGGATGTCCCCACGCTCGATGGCAAGGTGACTCTCACCATCCCCCCGGGCACCAGCAGCGGCGCCAAGCTGCGCATCAAGCAGCGTGGTATCCGCCGGGGCAACGAGCAGGGAGACCAGTTCGTGGTGGTGCGCATTATCGTGCCCAAGAACATGAGCGAGCAGGATAAGATGCTGATAGAGCAGCTCGCGGCGAAATATCCGGTGAATGCCCGCCAGGATGTTCGCTGGTAAGCGCCGCGCTCCTGCGCTACAAGGAGCCGTGGCATGAGACAACCGCTTGCGCAAGTTGGCCGGGGGTCCCGGGGCATCTCGTGGGCGCCGGTGCTGTTCCTGCTGGCATTCCTGGTCGCCATCGCCGTGATGGCGCTGTTCTTCCTCGAGCCCCTGCTGCGGATGGCAAATGAAGCTTCGCCAGAGGAGCGCCGCAGGCTCGGTGCATACGGCCTGCTGGCGATCTGCGTGCTGATCCTGATACTGCTGGGCGGGTTGATACTGACGCTCCGCATCGGGCGACGCCTCGCCGGCATCGGCGGGGAGAAGAAAGGCAAACCCACGGTCTACCTCGACGCCTGGTCGGAGGCGGCCAAGCGCATGAAAGTCCCGGCGGCTGACGATCTTGAGGATCCCAACAGTCGCGACGTCGAGAAGCCCAAGGAAGACTGAGCGATCAGCGCCGCTGCGCTTCTAGACAGTTTGCCCCGCACTCCTTAACATGCGGTGCTACATACACGTTCCCGTAGCTCAATTGGATAGAGCGTCGGCCTCCGGAGCCGAAGGTTGCAGGTTCGAGCCCCGCCGGGAACGCTTTGGGGGAGTTCACT
>JAKORQ010000091.1 GCA_029777755.1 Planctomycetota bacterium | reverse complement strand
TGTCATCGACGTCATGGATGCCGGCGACGACGTTGAGATATACCGGGAAGAAGGCGCCGATGGCGATGAGGGTGATCTTCGTCGCTTCACCAAATCCCAGCCAGAGCAGCGCTAACGGCATCCAGGCGAGCAACGGGACGGTACGTAGTGTCCGGAAGGTCGGACCGAACAGCGCTTCGACACGCTGCGACAAGCCTGCCGCGCTGCCTGCCAGAATTCCCAGGGCAGATCCGATGCAGAAGCCGGTGAGAAGGCGCAGCGTGCTGATGCCGGCATGCGTCAGAAGAGCGCCATTTTCAACGAGTTCTGCCAGAGTGCCGAGCAGTTCGCTGGGCGATGGCAGGAGACGCGCGCTGACCCACCCGGATCCGCTCAGTGTCTGCCAGAGCAGCAGCAGGATGGCCGGGATCCACAGACCGTGGCAGTAGCGGATCCACCTCCTGTACGCACGGGGCCTGTTCCTGACAAGCAAGGCCGGCGCCCTCGAAAGGCCTGATTGACTCATCCGGCGGCTCCTTGGCGCGCTACGGTGTTGGTCGGTGTCGGCTTGCTGCGTCTGCCAATCGCCATCTTGAAGCCGGATTGATTCAAGATGCGTCGAAGGACTGGGGACATCGGTATTCCTTGAAGAGGGTTCAGCTCTGCCGATGAACTGCCAAAGACCGCATCCCGGGGACAAGCTTTACAGCATTGGAAGATAAGGCAGTGCAGCCGACCAGGACAACGATGAAAATCTTCCAAGTTCATCGAGGTCCGGGGTATAAGCTAATGCCGGCGTGGCGCCGGCGGGAGCACGGTTTCCGGACGAGGCCCCGGGGTTGCAAGCATCGCCGTCAGCTTCTGCGCCGATGCGTGCCCGCATCACATACCTTTCTGGTCCCGCCGGGGTCGCCGCACGATCATCGCGTGTCTGGCTGGACTTCCTGTCGCAATTCCTGGAAGAAGGCGAGTCCCTCCGGCCACGGGCCGTAGCCGGCGTCGACATTGATGTGACCGGCGTCACCGATGTTCCGGTAGCGGCTACCCCAGACGTCTGCCCAGTGCTCCGCGATGCTGGTCTTGACCCATGGATCGCTGCTGCTGGCGACGACCAGACTGGGAAAAGCGAGCCGTTTTTCGAGGAGAGCGGCCGGTTCACCGAAGCGAGCGGGATCTGCCGGGGCCACGAGCAGGGCCGCACGGATGCGGTTGCCGCAGA
>JAKORQ010000090.1 GCA_029777755.1 Planctomycetota bacterium | reverse complement strand
GGCAATCTGAGTGATTGTGATGTCCTGCATGGCCCGGCTCCTTACTTGATGTAAGCACCATACTTAACCAGTCTGGCGCGAAGATCCTGCACGTCGACCTTGTGGATATCGCGATGCTCGGTATTGGCGACCATGGCGGCGGCCAGCCCGACGGCCTCGCCCATTGCCAGGCAGACCGGCATCACGCGTACAGAACCCTGCACGATCTGCTCGCAGGAGATCGAGCGGCCGGCCACCAGCACGTTCTTCAGCCCCCTGGGCGTCAGGCAGCGGTAGGGGATGCCGTGCGATTCACCCTTGCCATAGTGGATGGTCTGTTTTTCCCACTTCTCCATCAGTTCCGGCCTGGCGGTAGCCTCTTCCTTGGCCCAGTGCACGTCAATGAAGTAGCTATTGCGGCAGATCTCATCCTCAAAGGTACGGCGGGCCATGTAGTCATCGAGCGTAAGCACGTAGTCGCCGATGATGCGCCGCGTCTCGCGGATGCCCATTAGCGAGCCGGTGCTCACGAGGAAGGCATTGCGGAAGGCCGGGTGATACTCGGCCAGGGCATCGCGGAACTGCGCAGCCATCTTCCGCCCGAGGATCATCGCCTCAGAAACCGACAGCGGATCGGTGTTGTCGACGTTCCACAGGTGGCCGGCGTTAAAGCCGACGGTGGATGGCCCGATGATGTTCTGGCAGCAGTGGGAGTCGGGGATCAGCGGATACTTGCCCGAGGCGAGGATGTCGTACATCGGGCTGGTCTTGTTGTGGCCATGCAGCTGCGGCCCGTGCCGATAGGCGTATTCATCCACATTGGAGAGGATGAAGCAGTGGGTGGCGGGCATGAGCTTCTCGCCCTTCTCGTTGCCCTTCTGGAACTCGGCGCCCGCCCAGGCGGCCAGGTCGGCGTCGCCGGTGCAGTCGATGAACACCGGCGCCTTGATGGCCGACAGCCCGCCCTTGTTTGCCACCACGATGGTGTCCACCACGCCGTCGTTGGTATAGACGCCGGCCAGCATGGTATGGAACAGGACCTTCGCGCCGGCCGAGGTGACAAGGTCATCGTAGATGCGCTTAAGCGCCTCGGGATTGATCGGTACCCAGTCGACCTGCTCGTTCGGGACGTGCGGGGTGGTTGCCTTGGACTCCTTCAGTATCCGCTCAGCCAGCCCGCCGTAGATGATCCGTTCCTTGTCGCTGAACGGGCACCACGCCGGCACGAGGGCCGAGGTGCCCATGCCCCCCAGCGATCCGGTGGCCTCGATCAGAAGCGTCCGGGCGCCTTCACGGGCGGCGGCCGCGGCGGCCGTGCATCCGGCCGGTCCACCACCGGCAACCACGACATCCCAACGGTCATCGAGAGGAATTGAACGAGAGGGCAACGTCCATTGTTTCATAGTTCGAGGCATTGTAATGATGCGCCAGGTTAGTTGCCATTCCCCACGTCTTTGACCTGTGTTGCTTCAACAGCCGGCACGCGCAGGGGTAAACAGGTACATGGCTCAGCAATGTTGTCAGCCGATGCGCCGACTAAGCGTTGGCGTAATAGCGCTGGTTTTGTGCATCTCTGTCGTGGCTCTCGCCCAGACCACTGCTCCCGCGGAGCAGCCCACTACCCAGGCGGCCGACAAGGCGCCCTGGATCATCGAGCACCTGAAGGCGGGCGGCCTTACCACCGTGGTGCAGATCATTGTCTCGGTGCTGGGACTGGGTGTGGCGATTGAGCGCCTGGTACACCTGCGGCGCGGTACCATCATCCCCACGGCCCTGGCGCAGGATGCCATACAGCTTGCG
>JAKORQ010000010.1 GCA_029777755.1 Planctomycetota bacterium | reverse complement strand
CCGTTCATGGCACCTATCGCCATCTGCAGGCCCATGGCCGCATCGCCGAGGAGCTGGGCTGGTCCTCGGATCGCGTGCTGCTGGTGGAAGGCGGCACCTGCATCCGCTTCCGTCATGGTCACGAGCCGGAGATTCCGGGTTCCGTGCCGGTGGGGAAATACTTCGTGGATCAGGGGGTGGAGCATCGCGTGGATGCCCGTGTGGTGCGGGATCGGCTCATTCTCCAGGAGGATGGCATCGTCATTGTCACCCTCGTGATCGATGGCGCCACGGGCGAATTGGCCAGCGATCCCACCATTCTCACCCGTGGTTTCGTGGTGCTTTCCGACGACGAAGCCTATTCGGATCTGCTGCGCAACGCCGCTCGCAAGGCCTTCGAGGAAGCGCCTTCCGAAGTGCGCCACGACAAGGATCTGCTCATCGAGCTATTGCGTCAGACCCTCCGACGCATCATCCGCAAGACCACCGAAACCCGTCCCATGGTCGTGCCGATGCTTTTGGAAGCGTGATCGCTGGGCAAGCCTGATCGCAGCGGCCTTTCCTTCTACTCGCGGCCTCTTCGCTGCTCCTTCAGGGCGGTCTGCAGCTCTTTCTGGAACTGATCCACGAGCATGATCAAACGGGCCTGCTGGGCGGGCGTAAGGCTTTCCCGGATCTCGGCCTCGAAGCGCTGGCGGGCCTCCTGCTGCTCTTTCTGGAGGATTTCGAGGCGCTCGACGATGGGACGCAGCCGAGCGTTCTTCTCCTCCTCCGATCCGG
Source organism: Planctomycetota bacterium (assembly GCA_029777755.1). GTDB lineage: Bacteria > Planctomycetota > Phycisphaerae > Tepidisphaerales > Tepidisphaeraceae > CAIQIQ01. The sequence goes on along the minus strand of JAKORQ010000010.1, from coordinate 314 downwards.
TGCCCATGAGGATGTTCTGGGTCTGCTGGCGGAGCTGCTTGATTTCCTTGCGGCGTTCCAGGGTGGCCAGATCGAAGGCTTCCCAGCGATCGGCGATGAGCTTGGCCTTTTCAGAGCTGATGCCCGTGGCTTGGTGGATGCGCTCGGTGCGGAGCGTGTGGAGGCGCGTCATCACGGCATTGCGGGCGGCCATTCGGCGTCCACCGGCGAATCGGCCCTGGGCGGGCAGGATGCTGGTGGTGAGGCCGAGGATGAGGAGAAGGCGGATCATGGCAAACCTCGGAATCAATGGGCAGCCGGCCGGGAGAGGGACT
>JAKORQ010000089.1 GCA_029777755.1 Planctomycetota bacterium | reverse complement strand
GGGGAGCTTGCCGACGATGATCTCGGCATCTCGCGCCAGTTGCTGGAGAATCATGCCTTGCCTCCCTTCGGCGGGCGCAGGTTGAAGGTCACCTCAGGCACGTGCAAGACACCTTCCTCCAGACGAGCGTTGAAGAAGTGGGGAATGTGTGCCCCATCCTCCTGATACTCGATATCGAGGAGCATCAATCCAAGCTCATCGGTGAGCGCGATCGCCCGTTCCGAACCATCCGGCTCGCCGAAGTCAGCAGCGAACTCGCGGCAACCCAGGTAGGGCCGGTGGAAGCACTGCCCGCGCTCCACCCGGCGGCGGAACTGATCGCGGTACTTGGCGGGGTCCTCCGCAACTCCGGGGGCGACTTCAACATCCGCCTCAATGAGGTAGGTGACGTCACGCAGGCCTAGGGTGTGCCTGGGCGTATGGCACTCATTGATATCGATGCCGTTGCTGCGGGGTGAGGCACGGACGCTCACTTCGTTGCGCAGGATGGAGAAGTGGCGGATCGGCTTGAGGACGTGGATGGCACGCACGCGCCAGGTAAACTCAGGCTTCCAGAAGATCGCCTCGAGCACGCCGCGTGCGGCGGAAGGCGTCATCACCTCATAGCTCACCCGTTCCACCTTCATCTCCGGGCGCGTGAAGCAGGCGTAATCGCCCCAGACTTTCACGACTACCGGTGGGTACTCCAACAGAATCCCTCCTTTCATTGCGATATCAGCACACGAGATCGGCCGGGTCACTGGCCAATGGGCAGATGCCATGGACGGAGTCGTATCCTTCGCGCCAGCGCCAGAGACCCGAGCCGGGGACCACTTCCTGGACGCTCCCGGCGGATAGCCATTCGAGGAACTGGTGGCGGTAGACAGCCACGGAATGCTGCTGCGCCTTTCGCCACACTTCGCGAGTGACGCGACCGGCTGTCTGAGCGGCGGATACGATCTCGTCGACTGCTGTTTGGTCGTATGCCACGAGAAGCGATACCGTATCCTGGTCGATGAGGCGGAACTTCTCCGCCACGGTGGCGAATCGCAGGTACTCGCGGTCACGCTGGATCTCTTTCTGATCAAGGCACACGTCCTGGTAGAGGCGCCGGAAGTAGGCGGCAAACAGATCGGGGTTGTTCAGATCGATGCCCGACTCGCCGAGCATTTGCCGGGCGTGGTCGAACGCCGTGCGGTAATCGCCGCGGGGCATGCCACCTTCAGCCGGCACGAAGAGGATCACCTCGCCTTTGCAGAGACGGCCCTCATGGTCACGCAACTGCCCCTCCCGGTTGCACCGGCCGGCCGCCTGCACGATCCGGTCTAGCGGACCCAAAGCCCGGAAAACAGCAGGGAAATCCATATCCCCGCCGGCCTCGATGACCTGCGTGGCGATCAGCCGGCACGGTAGCCCCGCCTTCAGGCGGCGGCGCACCTCCGCCAACACGGCACGCCGGTGGGCTGGGCAAAGGAGCGTGGAGAGATGCAGCGCATCCGGATCGCGCAGGGCATCCAGCACGGCGAGGGCATCCTTGCGCGTGTTCAGGATCACGGCGCACTGCTCGCGGGCACACACCGCTTCGGCCACGTCCTGCCAGCTCCAGGGGTCCGCCGGCTGGTGATACTCCACTCGCTGTAGCGCCTTGAAATGTGATTCTGGATCATCGACAATCTCGCGGGCCGGTGGCAGGCCGCGCAGGTACTCGCTCTGGTCTGCCAAGGCCGGCTGCGTTGCGGTGCAGAGCACGATGGTTACGCCGTAGCGAGTCACCAGGGTCCTCAGCACATCGAGGATGGGTACCAGCAGTGGGAGAGGAAGCGTCTGGACCTCGTCCAGGATCAGCACGCTCCGAGCTATCCTGTGAACCTTTCGGCACCGGCCCGGCCGGTTGGAGAAGAGACTCTCGAAGAGCTGGACCGTCGTCGTCACAACCAGCGGTGCATCCCAGTTCTCGCTCGCCAGCCCTCGCCATCTCTCCGTTTCCTCATCCTCCCCCTCGGGGTCAATAGCCGAGTGGTGCTCCAGAACGGCGCGCGCGTCGCCGAAGATGCCGCGGAACACATCCGCTGTCTGCTCAATGATACTCGTATAAGGTATCGCGTAGATGATGCGCTGGTGGCCATGCCGCAACGCGTGGCTGAGGGCGAACGCGAGGGACGAGCGCGTCTTTCCTCCTCCGGTGGGCACTGTCAGCCGAAAGACGCCTGGGGGAAGGCTGGCCTTCTTGATGCAGTCGTTGTAGACCGCACGCCTCACGGAGTTGGTGGCGGTGTCGGGAGAATCCGCCATGAGGCGCCGCTGTGCCCGGTCCAGTGCTTCCCACATGCCGGCAAGAGATGTGGTCGGGCTGCGGTGGCTGGCG
>JAKORQ010000088.1 GCA_029777755.1 Planctomycetota bacterium | reverse complement strand
TTGAGCGAAGTCGTGCCTTCGACCGATCCATTTGCTACGCTGTCCATCAGGCTCTCCTGTCTGGTAAAGGGTTGATCAACTACCAACACCTTCCAGCGGGAGGGCTCTTCGTTCAAATGTGCGCATGAATCAGGACGTTATCGAAGCGGCTCAGGATCTGGGCAGTGCGGCGATTCGGGTGCTTGCCGGTCTCAACAGACGTCTCCCGGCGCGGGCGATCTTTTCTTCCGCCTCGCGCGTCCACTTGCCACCCTTCACGCCGGCGTAGGTCTCCAACGTGCGGATCATCTGCTTAAGTTGGGCGTCTGCGGTCTCATCCGCCAGACGGGCCAGAGCACGCCGGAAGACGGGGAGCATCTCATGCACGGCGCTGCTGACGTCTTGGGCCCGGGCGTCCATCATCCGCAGTAACTCACGCAAGCTCATCTGCCGGTACATCACCGGCACCTCTTGGCCCAAGTCTTCAGCTCCAATCTCGTTCGCGTAGAGTTTCGGACAATCCCTCGCTTTGTGGGGGCTGCGAATCGCCTGCCTGTGGGGTTGACGTCGGCCGCTGTGCGGAAGTCGAGGCAACCCGGTTCCTGGCGGGCGATTCGACTTCCATCGCCTCCACGGAGTAGATGCGGCTGCCTTGCTCGCGGGACAATGCATATCCTCCGGTTTCTCTGCCTCTGATCGTGTACGTTTGCCGAGGATTACCCTACCTACCGCGGGCGGAGACCGCCCGCTCCACTTTGGGCGGAACTAGTGCCGCGCGCAAAAGATCCCGCAGGCCCAGTGAAGATGCTCTACTGGTTCTGAAAGTGACCTTCTGGCCAGAGCGCGTATTTGTGCTGGATCGCCTTGGTTCCTCCCGCGCTACCTCTTCGTCGCGGCGTCGCTTCACCATTCCTTCGTGCCTTCTCCTTCCCTTCGTTGCTCCGGCGCTTAGTCGCTTCGTCGCTCTCCCTTTCCTCCGTGCCTTCCCTCCTTGCAATTTCCTTGCCCTTCATCCATCCTTTGCATCCGAATCATGATGAATACGCTTTCACTCAACGGCTCCTGGGGGCTGCGCTGGACGGATGGGCAGCGCAACCGTATGCAATTTGCCACCTACGAGAAGACCATCCCCTCCCGATACTTCCAGGCGACTGTACCAGGCGAGGTGCATCTTGACCTCATTCGCCAGGGGATCATCGCTGACGTCTATCGCGATACCAATGTGCTGGCCGCCCGGTGGGTGGAGGAGTTCATCTGGAGCTATCGCCGCGAGTTTGAGGCGACGGAGGAAATGCTCTCGGCCGGGAACGTCTGGCTGCATTTCCAGCAGCTCGACCTGGTGGCGTCGATCATCCTCAATGGTGAGGAGATCGGCACCCATCGCAACGTATTCTACCCCTGCCGCATCAACGTCACCGGCAAGCTCCGGCCGGGCAAGAACATCCTCGTCGTCCACCTGGATTCCGGCCTGTATGACGTCTGCGATCGCCCCTATGCGGGCTACGACGGCCACCTCAATGGCAAGCTCCACAAGCGCCACTGGCTGCGCAAGCAGCAGTGCTCCTTCTCATGGGACTGGTCGCCGCGGCTGATCAATGTCGGCATCACCGGCGATGTTCGCCTGGAATGGACCAGCGACCCTGTCCGCCTGGATACGGTCGTGCCGCTGGTGACGGTGAGTGATGACCTGCACGAGGGGCAGGTTACGGTTCGCCCGTTCATGGAGTGCCTGGCCGACGACGCCAGGGTAAGTGTCCGCGCTGAGATCCGGCGGGGAGGTTTTTACCAGTCGGTTCTGGTCAGCGATGTTGAAGTGAAACGCGGGATCTGCTGCCCCGAGGCAAAGCTCATCGTGCCGCAGCCTGAACTCTGGTGGCCGGTCGGGCATGGCGGCCAGCCACTCTACGACCTCACCGTATCGATCGAGATCGACGGCGCGATCATAGCGCAGCAAAGTTCACGTATCGGCTTCCGCCATGTGCGCATCAACCAGGATCGTCACCCGTCCGAGGGTCGTTACTTCATCATCGAGGTGAACCGCAAGCCGATCTTCTGCAAGGGGGGCAACTTCGTCCCGGCCGACCTGATCTTCATGAGGGCCGATCGCGCCCGCTACGACAAACTCACCGACCTGGCGCTGGAGGCTAACTTTAACCTGCTGCGCATCTGGGGCGGCGGCCAGTACGAGACTGACGACTTCTACGACCTGTGCGATGAGAAAGGCATCCTCGTATGGCAGGAGTTCATCTTTGCGTGCTGCAAGTATCCTGGCACTGATGAACAGTTCCACAACGAGATCAAGCGCGAGGCCCGCTACAACATCCGCCGGCTGGCGCGTCATCCCTGCCTGATCGTCTGGTGCGGCAACAACGAGATGGAGGAGGGCGCCTGGCACTGGGGTTACGACAGGGGCGTCGTGCATCCAGATTACGCGATATTTCACCTGACGTTGCCGCGCCTGATGGCCGAGGAAGATCCCACACGCTACTACCAGCCATCCTCGCCATTCTCGCCGGACTATATCGACCCGCGTAATCCGCATGTGGGGGATCAGCATCCCTGGTTTATCGGGTTTGCTGATACGGATTTCCGCAAGTATCGGCCGGTTCGGCCACGCTTCCCCAATGAGGGGGGGTGCCTGGGGCCAACCTCGCTGCCGACGATTCTCGCCTGCCTGCCGGAGGACCAGCGACGGCTGCACACATTTGCCTGGCAGACGCACGAGAACTCGATCGCCCTGATGGAAGAGCCCAGCCATACCGACAACATGCTCATTCAGCACATCGGCAAGGATCCGGCCGACATGAGCATGGAGGAGTTCTGCTACTGGGGCGGGCTGGTGCAGTGCGAGGGGCTTAAAGAGTACTGCGACAGCTTCCGCCACAAGATGTTCGACGTCGCATCCGCCATCTTCTGGATGTACAACGACACCTGGCCGGCCGTGCGCTCATGGACGATCGTTGACTACTACCTGCGCCGCACGCCTTCATTCTGGTCGGTGAAGCGGGCACTCCAGGGCGTCCATATCGTGCTCGCCGAGGAAGGGGATGACATCACGGTCTACGGCATCAATGAGACGCTGGAGGCGGTGAGCTGTGAGTTGCGCTACGGCATCTTTGAGCTGGCCGGCCAATATGTGATGGATGAGCGCAAGGATGTGGTTCTTCCGCCCAACACCAGCACTCGCCTCGCCAGCTTCCCTCGCGAGAGGTGGGAGGATGTGAACAGTTCACTGGCCTTCGGCATGCTGCTGCGCGACGGCAGGGTGATCGCGAAGAACCGCCTGGCGCTGCCGCTGATGAAGGAACTTCGCTGGCCGAAGGCGGATGTAAAGGTAAAGGTGGAGGGCGGCCGGGCCGTTTTCGTCAGCGATGCATTCGCGTGGGGCGTCTGCCTGGATCTCGATGGCGAGAAGCGCCTGGAGGACAACATGTTCGACCTGTTCCCCGGCGTGCCGCACGAGATGGCATGGGAGTTTGCCGATCCGCCGAGAATCCTGCGCGTCGGGAATCTTGTTTGATGCGGAAGAGTGGTACGGAGGACAAATAAGAGCGACGAAGTGATTGGATTGATGGCAGGATGCTCCACTTTCGTAGAGCAGTTCCGCCGGAACGGCGGGATCCCACAAGCGCAGGAGGCAGGGCAAGAGCACGACGCAGGACGCGAGCACGTCCTCAGTGACGCCCAAAGTCCAAGCGCAGAATTTGGTTCTTCCCGCTACAAAATCCCGCAGGTCGAGCCGACCTGCTCTACTGTGGAGCATCGCTAGCAGTGCCTGCCGGCTTTGCAGGAGTTGGCGGCGAGGAATGCATCAAGCTCGCGAACGACTGTCGCCTGATCCCAGGCGAAGATCTCGGCCATCCAGCTCGCCACCTGCTGCGCGACCTCGGCCGGGTTGTCGACGTAGTGATGCCAACTGCTCCGACGGAGCATGACATCCTCCAGGCGCCAGGCCCACTCGTTGCGGCAATAGTGCTCGACGGCCTGCCGCGTAACCGGCGGCGGGATTATCGAGCTGATGCCATCGGTCTGCACGCGGGGGATCAGCGGCTCGTCGGCGGTGCGGCATACGATGCGCCGCCCACGCAGCGCGGGCATGATGCGATCTACCGCCTGCTGGGCAATAAGCCGATAGGTGGTGAGCTTGCCGCCGCCGATCTCCAGCCAGTTTTCGCCCACCTCCCTGATCACGTGCGAGCGCGAGATGTCGGAGGGATGCCCCTTGTCGGCGATCAACGGGCGCACGCCGGCCCAGGTTGAGCGGATGTCCCCGGGCGTGAGCCTGGCGGCGGGGAAATGCCGGTTGGTGATATCCAGGATGTAGTCGATGTCGCCACAGTCGCAGCGCACATCATCCAGGTCGCCGGCAAAGTCGGTGTCGGTTGTCCCGAGGATGATGCGCTTGCCCCAGGGGATGGCGAACAGCACGCGCCGGCCTTCCGTCATCACAACCGCATCCGTAACCGGCAGACGCACGTGGTCGATGACCAGGTGCACGCCCTTGGTCAGGCGCAGCGGGAGCCTGCTATATGGCAACTGGCCGGACCATGCGCCCCCCGCCGTGACCAGTGCGCGGGTGTGCAGCTTTATCTCGCACTTGCGCAGAAGGTCAGTGACCACGCATTCCCACAGGCCACCAGGCTGTTGGGTGGCGCGCTCAAACTTCACATCGCGCGCCAGCATCGCGCCATGCTGATGCGCTGAGCGCAGCGTGTCGATCACCAGCCGGGCATCATTGGTGAGCGCGTCGAAATAGCGCACCGCGCCGGTTAACTCATCGCCACGCAGCATCGGCAAATGCTTCAGCGCCTGCTCGCGCGAGAGCCACTGCGATTCGCCCAGGTTCCGCCAGCCGCACAGGGCATCGTACAGCTTTACGCCGATCTTCAGTTGCCAGAGCTTCCAGTGTTCCTGATCGCGGAAGGTGGGAAAGGTAAATGCCAGTGGCTCTGCCAGGTGCCCGGCGACGCGCGAGAGGATGCGCTTTTCCACGCTGGCCTCGCGCACCAGGCGGATATCCCCCTGCGCCAAATAGCGGATGCCGCCGTGCAGCAGTCGACTGGAGCGACTACTGGTGCCGAACGCGAAATCATGCTGCTCTACCAACGCCGCCCGCAGGCCGCGCATGGCGGCATCCCGCAGTACCCCGGCGCCGACGATTCCACCGCCTATCACCAGCAGATCCAGCCGCTGGCCGGCCATCTCCTCCAGTGCGCGAGCATGGGTGTCGAGAATCACACTCATATCGGCTCCCCAGTGACCAGGTTGCGATATTAGCAGATTCCCGCCTGCAGGGGTGCTTCCAGAATCGCGCAAGAAAGAAGCCGGCAAGTGTTACCTGCCGGCTCGAGTGTCGCGTGCTGTATTGGCGAAGTTACTTCTTGTAGACCTTTTCCGGGTCGAAGACTTTCTCGCCGATGATCTTCCAGTCATCGCCATTGGGGTTGTACTGGCGATAGAAGCAGGAGTAATACCCCTCATGGCAGGCGGCCGAGTGCTGCTCGACCTTGAAAATCACGGTGTCCTTATCGCAGTCGGTGAGGATGTCCTTGACGATCTGGAAATGCCCGGAGCTTTCGCCCTTAAGAGCCACCCGCCCACGCGAGCGGCTGTACATATGGATCTTGCCTGTCTCGATCGTCATCTCCAGGGCTTCGCGGTTCATGTAGCAGAGCACAAGGACCTGGCCGGTCTGGTGGTCCTGGATGATCGTCGGGATGATCTCGACGACATTACCCTTGGAGTCGGTGTGCTTCTCGAACTTGAGGCTATCCAGTTGGCTGTTCATGGTGAGATTTTGGACTCGCCAGTTTCATGTGTCAAATCTGTCAGGTAGGTTCGATTGGAGGCACAAAGGGAGGAAGAAGCGACGAAGGTGAGTTTCAGGGGCGCGTTTCTAACGACTCAATTGCGGTTCGTATTACAATCGACTGGCAGCATGAGCAGCAATCGAGGTGACAGGCAGGATCTTGCAGTAGGGTGGGTGTTTGCGCTTTTCCTCGCGGTGGTTGCCGGGGGAACCCTCTACCTGCGCTATTTCGCCCTGGAGAGCGGGCTGACGATGAACCTGGATCGCTCGATCTTCTGGGCGATCAACGCCGCAACGCTCTCGGGCATCAGGATTTCGCCCAACGGGTTGGCCGATTTCTCGTCCGCCGGCGTGCTCGGGGTTTTTGTGCTGATGCTGGCTGGGGGGCTGTTTTCTCTGATCGTCGGCAGCGTGTTGGTTTGCCGGTATGTGGGGTTGCGGCATGGGTTGGCGAAGCTGTCCACGGCGGCCGTGCTGCTGGTGGTGGCCGGGTCGGCCATCGGGGCGGCGGCGCTGATGTCGGCCGGCCGCTCTGTGTCGGCCGCCCTCTTCGAGGCGGTAAGCGCCATCACCAACACAGGCCTGAACCTCGACGGCGCCAGGGGTATCGCCGACTGGCGGCTGCACCTGGTGATCGTGCCGCTGGCGGTGATCGGCTCGCTTGGTCTGCCGGTGCTGGTTGAGCTGTGGGAGCGGTTGGTATTCGCCCGGCCGATCTCCTCCTATTCCGCGCGGGTGATGCGTGTGTTCGCCATCGCATGGCTCTGTGGGTTTGCCCTGTTGCTGTTGGCGAACCTGCATTTGCCCTGGCGCGAGAACCTTCTGGCGAGCTGGATCGGTGCGGTCAACTCCCGCAGCTTGGGGGTAGAGGTTTACCTGGATACGCCGCTAACGCGCGTTTCCTGGTGGTGCATGGGGCTGCTCATGCTGATCGGCGCACCGCCGGCTGGTACCGGTGGAGGAGCGCGGCTGCTGCCGGTTGCGAAGATCGTGCGCTACAGTGAATGGAACAATGACGGTGGCCAGGTGGATTCTGCACTGGCTCGCGCTATCGCATGGATGCTGCTTTTCGGCGGGCTTTTCTTCGCGACATTCCTGCTGCTGATGTCGGCCGAGGGGCAGCTTACCACCGATCGCGCGATGTCGCTGGCGGCGGCGGCTGTTGGCAATGTGGGGCTGCCACAGGATCAGGTTTCGCTTTCCACACGCGGGTTGGCAATCATCTCCGCATCGATGCTGGCGGGGCACCTTCTGCCGCTGCGCTTCATGCACCTGATAGTCGGGCGGCGCGACAATAGTCTACTCTGATTCGGTGCCTGGCGGAGTTCTCCTGCGATAGAGGCGCAGCTCACCTGTTTCGGCGACCTGGGTGAAACCTTCGCCGGGGTCTGGCGTGGCCGGCGCCTGGATCAGGCAGGTGATGTTCTGCGCGATCGGGTCCTCAGGTTGCAGGTAGAGCACCTTGCGGTCCATCAGGTAGCTGGTCATCCCGGCCACGCTCCCAAACCGCCGGCCGCGTGCCGCGACGACATCTTCGCCGGGCGTCATCTGCCGCGTGAGCTGGACGCATGAGCTCCAGTAGCGACGGAAGTTCTGAAGTTCCTTCAGGTCATCGCGCACAAAGAACACCAGGCCGACGAACAGGTGCAGCATGACGAGGATGCTGAGGATGGTGTAACGATGCTTCTGGAGAAGCGCCAACTGGAAGCAGATCCCGATCCACAGCACCGCGAGGATGGGGGCGAAATATCGCGGCCCGGCATCCCAGGGGAAGATAAGGTAAAGCCCGATGTAGAAGGGCATCGACCAGAGCAGGACATCGCGGTGGCCCATGCCGGGTGACTGGCCGCCCGGGCGAACCAGTCGCCACCAGCAGAATACCGCGAGACCGGCCGCCGCCAGGTGCAGTGGCATGTTCAAAGTGAGCCATGCCCCGGGGCGATTGTGGGCGCGATACATCCCCGGGATCAGCAGTCGGCCGATGTCCGTCACCCGCACGCGCACCAGCTCAATCGTCTGCGCGATGAATTCCGGTACGGGCATGCGATCGAGGCCCGCCATCTCCACATAGGTTTCCATCCCATCCAGCCGGGCGGTGTGGGCCTCGTAGTTCATCAGCCACAGCAGGGCAAATAGCGCCGGCAAGCCGGCCACCAGGGGGACGACAAATGCCCGATACCATGATGCCTCCTTTCGCCACGCGGCCACCACGCCGGCGCAGAAGCACCCGGGGATCAGCATGATCCCCACCTGCCGCGTGACGGCGGCGCACAGTACCAGCACTGCCCCCAGGATGGTCCATGCCGCCGATGTCTTTGCACTGCTTGCAAGCGCCCGCGTCAGAACCATGCCGGCCAGAAATAGCCAGAAGGTGAAGGCCATTTCGCTGAGCGTCATGGAGGCGTAATGGATGAATGAGGCGTTGCACGCCACCAGTGCGACCAGCCCCAGGGCAAATACGGGATGAAGAATCGGCCGGGACCAGTAGTAGACCAGCAGCATCACCAGCCCGGCCAGCAGCGCCTGCAAGATCGAAAGCAGCAGGAACGGATTCTCCTCAAGCAGGAACAGGGGGCTGATGAGAAGGGCGTATCCCGGCGGATAGTGCAGGTGACGCATGGAGAGGTTGGTCATCTGCTCCCCGGTGGCGAAGCTGCGCGCCATTGAGAGGTAGCCGACCGCATCAGGCGAGGCGTCCCAGCAGGGCTTGATGTACAGCAGGAGTAGCGCGCACAGAAGCACCAGCACGATCCAGCGGCGCTCCTGCCAGATGGTTTGCCAGCGGCGTTCATGCCGATTCACGACATTGTCATGTGCCGCCGGGGCATTTCTCATTGTTTGCTTCTCTTCGGTTGCTGCCTGGGAGACCTGCTGCTCCAGCATTCCAGAAGCTCCACCCGATGGTGTATCCTGACGGTAATCCTATATGAAGGTGAGGCAGGGCATGATGCCTGCGCGCCGAAATTTGCCGGGATCGTGACCAAAAGCAAAGGAGAGTTGCATGACCAGTCTTAAGAGCCTGACGCTAAGCATGGTGGCGGTCGCCATGCTCATGCTGTCCGCCGTGGGTCAGCTCATGGGGCAACAGCGGCCGGAGGAACCGCCGCCGGGCGGCCAGGCGCTGCTGCCCGACCTTGCGCAGAGCATCTCCAGGCGCAACTATTCCAACGGCTCAGTTGAGTCGGTGGAGGTTGAGGGCCCGGGGTTCACGCGTGCCTTGCGCTACACCACAACGAAGGCCGGCCATGACTATGAGCTGAACACCAGCACCCCGGTGCCGCACGAGTTTAAGAAGGGCGAGGCGGTGCTGATCAGCTTCTGGGCCCGCACCGTTTCGACCCGTCGTGAAACCGGGCAGGGACTGGTTCAGGTGCATCTATCCGAGGGGCAGTCACCCTGGCGACAGGAGGCCGGCAGATTTGTCTCCTTCAGCGATCAGTGGCAGCGATTCTACGCGCCCGGCGTGCTCTCGCGCGATTACCCTGCCAATCACATGCACCTTAAGGTGTTTGCCGGCAATGTTGAGCAGGTGATTGAGATCGGCGGGATCGAGCTGTTGAGCTATGGTGTCGGCTTCGACGTGAACCTGCTCCCCAAGAGCCTCTCCAGCTACGAGGGGATGGAGGAGAACGCCGCCTGGCGCAAGTTGGCCGAGCAGAGGATACAGGAGGTGCGCACCGCGCCGCTGGTGATCGAGGTGATCGGCGGGGACGCCAGGCCCGTGGCGGATGCTGTCGTGAAGGCGCAGCTCGTTCGTCATGCGTTTGAGTTTGGCACCGCGGTAAACCCCAATGGCCTGGTGCGCCCGACGGAGAAGTCCCACGAGATCCGACGGCAGAAGATGCTGGAGCTGTTCAACTCGGGGACGTTTTACAATCACCTCAAGTGGCCGGCCTGGGTCGGGGCTTGGGGCGACTTCCACTCCCGCGAGATCACCATGGAGGGCCTGAAGTGGTTCCGCGACAACGGGCTGGCCTTCCGCGGGCATGTGTTGATCTGGCCATCTTACCGCAATCTGCCATCTTTCATGCGCAAGGTGGCCGATGACCCGGAGGCGATCCGGAAGCTGTGCCTGGCGCACATTGATGAGATTGCGGCGGCTACCAGCGAGTATGTGCAGGAGTGGGATGTCGTCAACGAACCGTACGACAACCATAACCTGATGGATATCTGCGGCAACGAGGTGATGGTCGAGTGGTTCAAGCGGGCCGCCGAGCGATTGCCGGGTGTGAGGCTGGCGCTCAACGACTATTCGTTGCTCACGCCGCTGGCGGACACGCGCAAGCAGGCGGCGTTCGAGGAAACCGTCAAGATGCTGCTGGATGCCGGGGCGCCGCTGCACGTTCTGGGGCTGCAGGGGCATTTCGGCGGCACGTTACCTTCGCCGGAGCGCATCTATGCGACGCTGGACCGCTTCGCAAAACTGGGGCTGCCGCTCCGCGTGACGGAGTATGACATCGGCAGCGACGAGGCCGAGCTGAAGTACGCGTTCACGCGCGACCTGCTGATGACCGTCTATAGTCACCCGGCTGTGATCGGCTGGCAGACCTGGGGCATCAGCAACATCGTCAAGGAGGATGGCAGCTTCACGCCCGAGGGCCAGGCGTTCTACGAGCTGGTGCACCAGAAGTGGAAGACCGCCGTCGAGCTGGCGACCGACGCGCAGGGACGAGTTGAAGCCCGTGGCCATCTGGGGCGATACCGCGTTGAGATAAGCAAGGGTGATCGGCAGGCTACGTTCTTCATTGACCTGCGGAAGGACGCGGCGCCTTCGATCCTCACGCTGCCGTGATGGGCGAAACCGCGACGAGATGGGCAGGACGTCGTGCCCTAAGCGTTCCTGCAAACACCCAAGTCGCGATCATGGAGCGTTTGCGCGCCAGAACGGCGAAAGGACAAACCGCTCCACTTGCATCAGAGTAGTTCCCAGACCAGTTCCACCTTGGATGGAACCGCTCTGCCGGTTAAGCACTTCCAATCGAGTGAAAAGGAAAATCGCTCGGGCGGCTTTTTCGCCTGCCCGAGCGATTTCTTGTCTTGCCGGGCCAATCAATAGCTGTGCTCGCCGATCTCCACGCGGCGGCGGAAGGTCCAGTAGATCGCGGCCGTGTAGCTCAATACCAGCGGCATGCCGATGAGGGCAATGATGAACATGATCCACAGCGTCTTCTCGCTGGAGGCGGCGCGGTAGATGGTGATGCTGTTGGCTGGATCGTTGCTTGCCGTGACCAGGTTCGGCCAGAGCGCCATGCTGAACAGCGTTACCATGCAGATGATCGACACCGCACTGGAGAGAAACGCGAATCGCGGCTGGTCGTAGAAGACAGCCCGGGGGATATTTGCGATGGCCAGCACATGCAGCACGATCAGCAGCGCCGCCCAGGGCACATGCTCGAAGTTGGGCACGGAGCGGGGCACGGCGATCAGCGTGTATACCGTGGTGAGGATGTAGAGCACCAGGAAGATGCCCCAGGTATGCCAGATCCATCGGCCAACGCGATCGTGAAGCTCACCATGCGGAACCTTCAGGTTCAGGTAAAGCGCCCCATGCAGGGCGAATGTCGCCACCGCCAACAGGCCCACGAGTATCGGGTACGGCTTGAGAAGATCGAGGAACGACCCGATGAAGACGCCTCGCTCATCCAGCGGGATCCCCAGCATGCCGGTGCCCACCGCGATGCCAAACAGCAGAGTCGCCAGCAGCGACGAGAAGAAAAAGCCAAAGTCCCACGCCTTGCGCCACGCAGGAGAAGTCATCTTGCTGCGGAACTCGATGGAGACCGCGCGAAAGACCAGGGCAAACAACAGCGCCATAAAGGGGATGTACAGAGCTGAGAAGATGGTGGCATAGGCCTCGGGGAAGGCGGCCAGCAGCGCGCCGCCGAAGGTCACCAGCCACACTTCATTGCCATCCCAGATTGGCCCAATGGCGTTGAGGAAAACCCGACGCTCAAAATCATCCTTCGCGAACGGGTGGAGGATGCCCACGCCCAGGTCAAACCCGTCCAGTACCGCGTAGCCGGCGAGAAGAACTCCCAGCAGGATGAACCAGATGAAAACCAGATCCATTTCTGTTGCTCCGCCTGTTTTATTTCTGCTCGGGGACGTCCTGTTTGGCCTCGGTCATCGACGAACCATGCTCGATGCGCTCGGCCTGCGACTTGAATATGCCGCCGGGATGCCGTCCCTCGCTGATGACCACCGGCACAGGTCCTTTCTGGATCTTGTGGTTCAGCACCAGCAGCCAGATCGCCAGCAGCAGCAGGTAGATCAGCGAGAACATGATGATCGAGCCGAGGATCTCCGGCCCGCGCAGCACCTCGGAAACCGCGTCCTTTGTCAAGAGGCCCTCGCCGGGCACGTACTGCAGCATGCCGGCAGAGTCATAGACGATCTGCCCGGCGTCGTCGCGCAACACCCGCGGCACCACCGTCCAGGGCTGGCGCCCGACCTCGGCGGCCACCCAGCCAAGTTCATTGGCGATCATCGGGGCGGCCACCGCGAACACGAAGATCCACAGCAGCCAGCGTTTCTCAAACAGCGTCCCGCGGAGCCGCAGGATCGATGCCACCACCGTCAGCAGGATCATGAACATCCCCAGCCCCACCATGATGTGGTAGCTGATGTACGGCACCTTCACCGGCGGGTGATACTCCTCGGGGATCCTGTCCAGGCCGATCACCGGCTTGGAGGAGTCGCCGTGCACGAGAAAACTGAGCATGCCGGGGATGGCAAGCTCCATGTCGATCTTTTTCTCTTGTTCGTTGGGAATACCAAAAATCGACAGCTTGGCCGGGCCAGTCTCGTAGATGCCCTCGAGGGCGGCCAGCTTCGCGGGCTGATACTCGGCCACCATCTTGGCGTTGGAGTGCCCCGACACTAGCTGTGCCAGCGAGAAGATCGTCCCGAAGATCAGCGCTCCGGTGAACGACCGGCGGGCAAACTCCACGTGACGCCCGCGCAGCAGGTAGTACGCCGAGATGCTCATGATGAAGAACGCGCCCGCGATGAACGCGCCGATCAGAGAGTGGATGAGGCGATCCAGCGTCGAGGGGTTGAACACCATCGACCAGAAGTTGACGATCTCGGCCCGCATTACCGGCACGCCGTTAATCACCCACGGCTCGCCGTCGCGCATCATTTGCACGATGTGGTGCCCCTCGGGTGTCTGCTGCCAGCTGTTGGCGACGATGATCCAGACCGCCGAGAACATCGATCCCAGCGCCACGGCGCAGGTGGCAATGAAGTGGAAGCGGGGGCTGACCTTGTCCCAGCCGAACACCAGAACCGCCAGGAACCCCGACTCAAGGAAGAAGGCAAAGATACCCTCGGCCGCCAGTGCCGACCCGAACACGTCGCCGACGTAGCGGGAGAACACGCCCCAGTTGGTGCCGAACTGGAACTCCATCACGATCCCACTCGCCACGCCGATGGCAAAGGTCACGGCAAAAAGCTGTGTCCAGAACTTGGCGGCGGTTTCGTATATCGCCTCCCTGGTCTTGAGGTACATCCCCTCCAGGTAAACCAGGACCACCCCCATCCCGATCGTCAGCGGCGGGAAGAGGTAATGAAACATTACCGTCAGCGCGAACTGCACGCGCGATAGCCAGACAGGATCCAGATCCATCAGTCGCCTCACGTTCGTGGCCAATGCGGCCAACACACCTGTGTAGTGTAGTAGACACTACGGCCGAGGTCGCCTGTTTGGCAACTCTGATTTCGCCGCCAGCCCCGCCGGCCGGCCGAGATGACGCAGTGACTGTCGTGGTATTCTGTAAGCGGACATATATGAATCGGCAGATATGTTAGCCACCCCGCGCATGGGGGCTCTTCAGGACTCTGGCATCGCCGTTGCGTTGTAAGTCTGGGCAGAGGGGGAAGAACAGGAAGTTTGAAGAATGGCTATCTGGGGACCTTTATCCATGGGGGTAACGCAAATGCGCGTAGCTGAGTTCAATAACGCGGCCGTTGAGACACTGGAGAATCGCCGGATGCTGGCAGCCAACGTCAGCGTCAGTGGGGATGTGCTGACGATAAAGGGCGATCCGGCCGGGCAGATCGTCGAGCTTTTCGAGTCCAACCTTGGCGGCGAGCGGCAGGTGGTGGTGCGCTTCGATGCAAATGGCAATGGCAGCTACTCCGATCCGGGGGATCTTTACGACGCCAGCTTCAGGGGGATCAACACGGTGGTGGCGCGACTCGGGCTGGGAGATGATCGATTGAGCATCACGCTGGCCGACCCGTTCTCCAATGCCGGGCGAACCTATGACCTGAGGACCGGCGCCGGCAACGACCAGGTGCGCTTCTCCAGCCCCATCGGCAATGACATTCGCAGCAGCAGTATCGCAATGACGCTGGACACGGCCGGAGGAAATGACGATGTGGCGATATCCCTTAACCGCCTGAGCGCTTCATCCTTCAGCGCCAATGTCACCACTGGGGGTGGCGATGACTTCCTGAGCCTGTACGCCGGGGAGGATGTCATCGGCTCGACCGTTCAGATCGTCGCCGACCTGGGGGACGGCAACGACACCGCCCGTCAGCACATCAACTGGGAAGGGTTTGATCTCGTCGGCGCCACCAGCTTGTGGAAGACCGAGCTGCACGGAAGGGATGGCGACGATTCCTTAAGTGTCCTCGGCGAACTTGGTAACGCCAGCGCGGACGTGGCAGGCACCCTTGACCTGGGGCTGTTCGGCGACGCCGGCAATGACCAGATCCTCTTTGCCCTGGATCGGCTGACGCTCAGGGGTGGGACGCTGCGTCTGCGTGGCAATGGCTTTGCCGGAAACGATCAGCTCACGCTCACCGGAGATATCGCCGGCGCCGGCGCCATCGACGCTATCCTGCGTGGCAATGGCGCTGCTGACGTGCTGACGGTGAACGCCAATTCCTCATTCGGGTCGGTGCTGGTGGATGGCGGTGCAGGCATCGATAGCGCGACAGTGACCGGCACGCTTCAGGCGCAGATCGTGAACGTTGAGGCATAGCTCATCATACCGGGGAGGGAAAGGGACGGAGGGAACCCGACGGAACATCAACGTTCGTCGGGTTCTTTTATGCGCCAATGCGCCAGCTATTCCTGGAATTGATCCATCTTGGGAGGGCTGCTCTATCCCTGCATGGGCTGGCCGGGGGCCTGGAGCTGATCATTCAGTGGCCGCAGCACATGCTGCTCAAGCCCGATCTCCTCGATCAGTGACAGTCGGTCAATCTGTCCGTCACTCTTGCGCGGCAGGTGGGAGCGGAAGTGGATCTCGTGCGGCCTCTGGCTGAACGGCAGGCGATTGGCGCAGAACTCCATGAGCTGCTGCCGCACTTCATCGCCGCGCGGATGCACCGCTACCAGCACCACCACATCGCCGAGGATGGCATCATGGCGCGTGAGGATCGCCGCCTCCCGCAGGCCCGGAAACTGCGCTGCCACCATCTCGATCTGCGAAGTATTGACCGGTACGCCGCCCAGGCGCAGGTAGTCACTGGTTCTCCCGGCCAGGTGAAGTTGGCCATCGTCGTCGAAGTATCCCAGGTCGCCGGTGTGCAGGTGTCCGCGATGGAAGACCTTCTGTGAATGTTCGCTCTCGCCCCAGTAGCCGCGTGCGATAGATGGCGAGCTGACGATGATCTCGCCGGTCTCGCCCGGCGGCGTGGGATGGTCGTAAGGATCTACCACTGAGAGGGTTACACCCGGCAGCGGTTCGCCGACGGCCGACGCCTTGGTCACCGCCAGTTCGTGCGGCACGGCCGCCACCGCACCGCCCGCTTCCGCCAGGCCGTACATGGAGTGTATCGCGGCGTGGGGGAATAGCTGCTGCAGGGAGGCGACCATGCCATACGGCGCTCTTCCGCCAACATGCTCGATGAAGCGAAGTGACGGCAGCGTCGCCGAATCGAAACCGGAGCGATCCAGCAGTGCCTGCAGCGTGTCGGAGCGGGCAATCATGCCGGTGGTGCTGTGGCGGATCAACTGCGTGAGAACCCGGGACGGATCGATGCCGGGCAGGATGCGATCGACCACCAGAGTGCCGCCGGCCCGCAGTTGCGCCAGGCAGGATGTCAGGCAGACGGTGGAGAACAGGCCCACCGCGCACAGCGTGCGGTCGGTGGACGCGAAACGCAGATGCTCGGCCGTGGCCCGGATGGAGGCGGTGAGATTCTGATGACTCAGTATCGCGCCGCGCGGCTCGGCCGATGCCCCGCTGGTGTACATGATGGCGGCGATATTCCCCTCGCCGGGGATGTACGAGTTTTCGCTGGGCAGGAAGGCGGTGGTGTCGGTCCAGGAGAGGATGGAACTGCCGTCGGCCTCCTCATCGCAGACGACCAGCGTCGACTCGCTCGTCTGCATGCGGATGCGGTCGCAGCGGGCTGCGTCCACGAAGGCGATGCGCGGGGCGCACTGGGCAAGTATCTGCTCCACTGAGCCGTAGGGGCGATCGGGAGCCACCGGCACCGCGATCCTCCCCGCCCGCGCGCACGCCAGGAATGCGCACAGCCAGAACACTCCGTTGTCGGAGCAGATCAGGCAGCGATCCTGCGGGTTGCTGGCGTTCTCAAGGTATCCGGAGAGATGGGCGATTAAACTGCGGAGCCTGCCATAGGTCCACTGGTTGTCCTGCCCGTCGATGATGGCAATATCCTCGGCGATACTGCCTTCGAGGACAAAATCGTGAAGATTCATGGGCGCACCTCCGGCCGGGACCTGCTGAAAACAGTGGTGAAGCAAAAGCTGAGCCTGCACAGCACCGCCGCGCATTTCCGCGATTGCCTGCGTCCAGGTGGACGCAGTTGCAGGCAGCAGGCGTGAGGTGCGGTCAAACTGACGTGTTACTCGCGCCGGCCGTGTCGCACGGCCCAGGTCAGCAAGAAGGTCACAAACAGCCAGAGCACGATCAGCGGGCCTTCCGGCAAGGCCGGCCAGCGGGTACTGATCGTCAACCCGGCGATGGCGGCCACCACGCTCAGGGTGCAGGAGATCAGTGCCGCCGGATACAACTTACGCGTGATCTGCACCGCGGTGGCGGCCGGCAGGATCAGCATGGCGGTGATCAGTACCGTGCCGATCAGGCGTACTCCCGACACGATCGCCAGCGTGATCAGCAGGATGAGCATGAAATGAACCAATGACGCCCGCACGCCGCTGGTCCTGGCCAGGTCCGGGTCAAAACAGTACAGCAGCACCTCCTTGCGGAACATCGTCAGCATGGAGAGGCAGACAATCAGCATCGCCACGGCCAGTTGCGCGTGGGTCCAGGAGAGCAGTTGCGCCTGCCCGAACAGCAGCGACTGAAACCCGGCCGGGCTGCGGTGGTAGGCGTTCAGGTAGACCTGCTGGCCAAGGAATCCCCAGGCCATCGTCCCGGCGAGAAACGCGCCGATGGCCGTGTCCGGGTGCACTTTTCCCGAGCGATGAACAAAGCCAATCCCCAGCGCGGTGAGCACGCAGAAGTTGATCACAAACAGATCCACCAGCCCGGTGCGGTCGAGGGCGGGGAAGAAGGCAGCCAACAGCCAGGCCGTTCCCGCACCTCCAAATCCGGCATGGGCAACACCTTCACCAAGGAATGCCCAGCGCCGCCAGAGCACGATCAGCGAAAGTAAACCGCACGCCAGCGCAAGGGCGAGCATGGCGACAATCGTCGCCGGGTGGCCGCCAAGCCACTGGAGCCAGATTGGTGATTCAAGCAATAAAACCATGCCGAGTTCTGCCGTACAGGATAGAGGCGTTGCGCCGCCAAGTCATCTGCCACCGGCCCCTTGCGCTTCTGCTGGCCTGGTTGGCGAAAGGCTTGACCTCGTTTGTCCTGCTAAGATTTCCTCGGAAATGGCGGATCTCTTGCGACCCAGCGAGTGCGGTTTGTACTGCGAGGCCGGGGATTTTTACATCGATCCCTGGAAGCCGGTGGATCGCGCGGTGATCACCCATGCCCACTCCGATCACGCCTCGCCAGGGTCGGCTCGATACCTGTGCAGCGAGCAGTGCGTGCCGCTGGCGCGGCTGCGCCTGGGGGAAGAGGCTGCTATCGATGCACTGCCATATGGCCAAACGATCCGGGTCAATGAGGTGGACCTTACGCTCTACCCGGCCGGGCATGTGCTGGGATCGGCGCAGGTCTGCGTAGAGCATGGCGGCGAAAGATGGGTGGTCTCCGGCGACTACAAGCTCGCGCCAGACCCGACTTGCCAGCCATTCGAGCTGGTTACGTGCGATGTATTCATCAGCGAGGCCACCTTCGGCCTGCCGATCTACCACTGGCCCAGGCCCCAGGCAGTGTTTGAGGAGATTCACCAGTGGTGGCGCGACAACCAGCGGGAGGGGAGAACCAGCGTCCTGTATGCTTACACGCTGGGGAAGTGCCAGAGGATCCTCGCCGGGCTGGATCAGTCGGCCGGGCCGATCTTCGTGCATGGCAGCATGCTGCGTTACATCGAGGCATATCGCTCCTGCGGTGTGGAATTGCCAGAGGTGAGGCATGCCGTCGCTGAGGAAGTGCGCAAGCTCAAGGGGCAAGCGATTGTCATCCTCCCGCCGGCCACCACCAACGACCTGTATCTGCGCAAGCTCGGGCCGGTATCGCAGGCGGCCGTCTCGGGATGGATGCGCGTGCGCGGACGCCGCCGCTGGCGCTCGCTGGATCGCGGGTTCATCCTCTCCGATCATGCCGACTGGGATCACCTGCACCAGGCAATCAGGCAGACCGGCGCCGCGCGGGTGGGCATCACGCACGGCTACGTGTCGGCCATGGCGCGATACCTCAGCGAGCAGGGGATGGAGACGTTCATCGTTCCCACACGCTACACGGGGGAGGCGGAAACCGAGCAGCCGGAAGGTGTGCCGGAGGCGTGACGATGCGGCGATTCGTGCAACTATATCGCGAGCTCGACCAGACCAACCGCACCAGTGGCAAGGTGGAGGCTCTCGTGCGCTATTTTCGAGAGGCGCCGCCTGAGGATGCCGCATGGGCGGCCGCGAAATTCGCCGGCAACAAGCTGATCAAGAGTGTCTCCAGTTCGATACTGCGCCAGCTCATCGCGCAGGAGGCCTCGCTGCCGCCGTGGCTGATAGATGAGTGCTACTCGGAAGTTGGCGACCTGTCGGAGACAATCTCGCTGCTTCTTCCCGAGCATGCAAGCGCCAGCGGCGAAACTCTTGCGCAGGTGATCACCGGGCGCATACTGCCGCTGGATGGCGCTTCGCGCGATCAGCAGGCGCAGATCGTGCTGGCCGCATGGTCGGCGCTCTCGCAGGAGGAGCGATTCCTCTATCACAAGCTCATCTCCACCTCGTTTCGCGTGGGGGTCTCGCGGGCGATGTTGATCCGGGCGCTGGCTGAGCTTTCAGGCGTGCCCGGGGCGGTGATCGATCATCGTCTGCGCAGCGGTTGGAAGCCGTCGGCCGAGGCGTTTGCGCGACTGCTCGACCCGGCCGCAGGCGATGATGATCCGCAGCATGCCTATCCATTCCTGCTGGCCCATCCCTATGAGGGAGATCTGCCGCAATTGGGAGATCTGCGCGACTTTCAGCTCGAATGGAAATGGGATGGCGTGCGGGCGCAGATGATCCGGCGCGATCGGGCATGCGTGATCTGGTCTCGTGGCGATGAGCTGCTCACCGACGCCTTCCCGGAGCTGGCGCAGGCGGCCTGCCATCTGCCGCTGGGAACGGTGCTGGATGGCGAGATTGTGGCGTGGGAGGAGGACCACCCGCTGCCGTTTCTCGAGTTGCAGAAGCGGCTGAATCGCAAGTACGTGGCGCCGTCTTTCTGGCCGGAGGTAGTCGTGGTGTACATCGCTTACGACCTGCTGGAGCTTGGCGGCGAGGACATTCGCGAGAAGCCGCTGTCAGTGCGGCGAGCGCTGCTGGAGAAGCTGATCGCATCGCTGCCTGACAGGGAGCTGATGCGCATCTCACAGATTGTGCAGGCCGATGACTGGGATGAGGTGCTGCGCCTCAAGGCTGGTGCACGTGAGCGTTGCGTCGAGGGGCTGATGATAAAGCGGCGCGACTCGATCTACGCGGCCGGCCGGCCACGGGGATTGTGGTGGAAGGCAAAGATTGAGCCTTTCACCATGGACGCGGTGCTGCTGGCCGCCCAGCCCGGAACCGGCAAGCGCGCGGGATTGTTCACTGACTACACCTTCGCTGTCCTCAGCGGCGACCAGCTCGTGCCGATCGCCAAGGCATACTCTGGCCTGAATGATGAGGAGATCCATGAGATCGATGCATGGGTGCGGCGGAACACGCTCTCACGCCACGGCCCGGTGCACATGGTCAAGCCGGAGCAGGTGTTTGAGCTGGGGTTTGAGGCGATCCAGCCATCCACGCGCCATCGCAGCGGGCTGGCCGTGCGCTTCCCGCGAATACTGCGCTGGCGAAAGGACAAGCGGCCGGGCGAGATCGATACGCTCGACAATCTCAGGGAGCTGATGCAGAAGTACACCCGGCCAGGTTCAAGCGCGGGGAAGGGTGGCGGGAAATGATCGCGCCTTCGCCGACGCCGCTGCAGCGTGTGCGCGCATGGTTTGCCAGCGGGGGACGCGAGCCGCTGCCGTACCAGGAGCAGGCATGGGAGGCGTACCTCGCGGGCAAGAGCGGCCTGATCCATGCGCCCACCGGCATGGGCAAGACGTACGCGGCATGGCTTGGCCCGGTGATGGAATCAATGGCGGATGCTGCGTCGATGAAACCGCGCAAGGTGATTCGGCGACATCATACCATGCCGCTGCGGGTGGTGTGGCTTACGCCCCTGCGGGCGCTGGCGGCCGACATCGCCCGCTCGCTGGCCGAACCCGTCGAGGCGCTGGGGCTTCCCTACAGCATTGAGCTGCGCACAGGTGATGTGTCGTCGGCCGTCCGCGCCCGGCAGAAGCGCCGCCTGCCCACCGCGCTGGTGACGACGCCGGAATCACTGTCGCTGCTGCTTTCCTACCCGGACTGGCGGGAGCAGTTTGGCACGCTGCGCTGCGTGGTGGTGGATGAATGGCATGAGCTGCTGTCCACCAAGCGGGGCGTGCAGGTGGAGCTGGCGCTATCGCGGCTGCGCTCGCTGGTCCCGGACCTGCGGGTGTGGGGGCTGTCGGCCACGCTGGGAAATCTCCAGCAGGCGATGCAGGTGCTGGTGCGCCGGCGTCCCGGCGGCAAGTCGCCCGACGGCGAGCTGATCGCTGGCCCGCGCGGCAAGCGGATCGAGTTGCAGACGCTGATCCCCTCGCAGATCGAGCGCTTCCCCTGGGCCGGCCACCTGGGCGCGCGCCTGCAGGACCAGGTGATCGCGAGGATCGAGCAGGCGCAATCGACGTTGCTTTTCACCAACACCCGCAGCCAGGCGGAGCTGTGGTTTGAAACGCTGCATCGCGCCCGGCCGGACATGGTGGGCTTGATCGGCCTGCACCATGGCTCTCTGGACCAGAAGCTGCGCGCCGGCGCGGAGGGGCTGCTGGCCGCCGGCAAACTCAAGGCTGTGGTCTGCACCTCCAGTCTCGACCTGGGCGTGGATTTCCATCCGGTCGACCAGGTGATGCAGCTTGGCTCGCCCAAGGGAGTGGCGCGTGTGGTGCAGCGTGCGGGAAGATCAGGACATCGTCCCGGCGCCACCAGCGTGCTGGTCTGCGTGCCTACGCATGCGTTTGAACTGGTCGAGTTCGCGGCCGCCCGGATGGCGATCGAGGAAGGCAAGATCGAGCCGCGCACACCCCTGAAGCTTCCCATGGATGTGCTGGTGCAGCATGTGGTGACGGTGGCGGCCGGGGGCGGGTTTATCGGCGAAGAACTGCTGCATGAAGTGCGCACCACCCACGCCTTCGCCGAGCTAACCGACCAGCAGTGGCAGTGGGTGCTGGAGTTTGTCACCGTCGGCGGCAGCGCGCTGAAGGCGTACCCGCAATACCAGAAGGTGGTGCAGCGCGAAGGTAGACACCAGATCGCCAGCGCAAGGATCGCCCGCCTGCATCGCGTGAACATCGGCACCATCACCTCCGATACGGTGATGAGGGTGGCGTTTGTCTCCGGCAGATCGCTGGGCAATATCGAGGAGTCGTTCATTTCTCGCCTGGCGCCGGGGGATGTATTCCTGTACGCGGGGCGCCGCCTGGAACTGGTGCGGGTGCGGGAGATGGTGGCGTATGTGCGCGAGAGCAGGAGCAGGACTGGGGCGGTGCCTCGCTGGCAGGGAAGCAGGTTTCCACTTTCGACGCTGCTGGCGGATGATGTGCTGCGACTGCTGGCGGAGGCAAACGAGGGCCGATTCGATTCGCCGGAGATGCACGCGCTGGCCCCGCTGCTCAAGCTGCAGCAGCATGTTTCCCGGATCCCGGTGCCGGGCGTGCTGCTGGTGGAGATGACACACAGCCGCGAGGGGCATCACCTGTACCTGTATCCGTTCGCCGGGCGGCTGGCCCATGAGGGCCTGGCCGCGCTGCTTGCCTATCGCCTGGCGAGGATAAAGCCGCGATCCATCACCGTGACGGCCAATGACTATGGCATAGAGCTTCTCTCCCATGAGCAGCTTGTCGACAGTGCCCAGCAGATAGCGGAGCTGTTCTCATCCGACAATCTGCTGGAGGATGTGCTGGCCTGCATGAACAGCACCCAGCTGGCCAGGCGTGCCTTCCGCGACATCGCCCGCGTGGCCGGCCTGGTATTCAACACCTATCCGCGCGAAGCCCGTCCAACTCGTCACCTTCAGGCCTCCAGCGACCTGTTCTTCGACGTGTTCATGCAGTTCGACCCGGAGAACCTGCTCCTCGCCCAGGCGCGCAGGGAAGTACTGGAGGCGCAGCTCGACTACCTGCGGCTGTCGCAGGCGATCGAGCGCGTAAAGCAGATGCAGATCGACATCCGGCGAACGAAAAAGCTCTCTCCGCTGTCGTTCCCCCTATGGTCCGACCGCCTGCGCCAGCAGCACATCAGCACGGAAAAATGGCACCAGCGCCTGGCGCGAATGATCGAGAGGCTGGAGAAGACAAGTAAGCCACGCCCCGACTGAGTTCGTCGAAGTCAGGGACGCAAATCGCAATTCCAGATCGCAGATCCCATCCAATCAAAAAACCGCAAATCCGCGCTTACTCCATCCCCACTATCTTCCTTACGCTCTGCTTCACTTCCTCCCGGTTGAAGACGTCTTTCCAGTCCGGCTTGAAGATGCGCTGCATGGCGTTCTTGATCACCAGATAGGCGCCTTCGCTCATCTTCCAGTCGATAGCCTCGAAGACGATCGCGAGCTGGACGTTGATGTGGCCGAGCATGAAGTCCTTCGCCGCCTGCTCCGGTACGCCCTGGCGGATGCATTCGTCCATGGCTTCCTTGAGGGCGACGATGAACGTCGCGCCGCAGGTCTCCGACATGGCCGGCTCCAGTAGGGCCATCTGCTCCAGTGTCAGGCGGTGAGAGCGGATGATCGGGCTGAAGTAGCGCTTGGCCAGCTCCTCGCCCCTGGCGAAATCCTCATCGGGGCCCTGCACGAGTGCCGAAACGATCGACTGCTTCGCGAACCCCGCGCCGAAATAGTCCTTGCGGGCCTCCTCGGTGGTCTCGTCGTTGTACAGCGGCGGGTGGGTCGGGTGCGTGACGAAGTAGGAGATGTCCTTGCGCTCTGGCAGGGCGCCGGCATAGGCGGCCGCCGGGTCGAGCGTCATCAGCATGGCGCCCGACTTCATCCTCGGCACGATCTCCTTCGCCACGGAGGGAATGTACTTGTCGGCGATGGCCAGCAGGATGATGTCGGCCGACTTGCAGGCGTCATCGACACTGGTGGGCGTATCGCCGCGCGCCTTGAGCTTCTCCACTCCTGCCGGCGTAAGCTCGACATAGAGGATGTTGTAGTCGCTGTAACCCTTTAGCCGGTTGCAGGCACGCGTACCCATGTTGCCGGCCGCTCCGAAGATTGCCACGTTGGTCATGTGATATGCCTCTGAAACTGTTACCTGATGAGTGTCTTGAGTTTCTCGACGCTGCGTCGCGCCCAGTCGTGTTCCTTCGCGATGGTCGCATCCATGTCGGCTTCCGGCGGAACCCACAGCTCTGCGATCGCCGAGCCGCTGAAGCCGCACCGCGCCAGTTCGCCGATCAACCAGGGGATGTTGAGCATCCCTTCGCCGGCCGGCCGGCCTTCAACCACAAACCCCTGCAGGTACGGCACGCGGGTGATGGCGAAATCCTTCAGATGCAGATTGACCGTCAGCGGGGCCAGCACGCTGACCACCTGCGCCGGCCCCTCGGGGACACCCAGCGAATTGGCCGTGTCCAGGCAGATGCCCACATGCTCCCTGCCAAGCTGCTGCACGATCCACGATAGCGAGTCGGCCGGGAAGCGGTCGTGATTCTCAATCGCCAGCTTCACTCCAGCCTCCCGCGCCGCCGGCACGATCTCGCCCAGGCGCGTCACGACCTGCTCGGCCGAGGGATGATCGCCGGGCGAATCGATCACCAGCCGCAGGATCGGCGACCCGCACACGTGCGCCACCTCGATCATGCTCAGCAGATGCCCACGCGCGATGCCCTGCGTGCCGATCTCCAGGGCAACTCGCCGGCCATCGGCATAGTGGCGCAGAGCCTGGGCATCCGCCCAAGTTTCCTCCGGCAGGTTGTTGCACAGTTGAACCAGCGAGACGCCCCATGTAACCGCCTGGTCGATGATGGCGGCCGCGTCAAGCCGCCGCTGCTTTACCGCCCAGCCGAACGAGTAAGAACTGATGCCAAGTCGCATGTTGCTCCTGCCTACTCCCATCTTCCCCCGGCCAGCACGCCACCATCGATAGTGATCATCTGGCCGGTGAGATAATCGGAGGCCCGCGAAGCCAGCAGCACGCACACGCCGGCCATGTCCCCAGGCGCACCGCCGCGCCCGGCAGGGATGCGCCCCAGCAGCCAATTGCGTTTTGCCTCATCCGCCCAGAGTGATTTCTCCGTGAGTGGCGTGATGATGAACCCGGGGGCAAGGCAATTCACCTGGATGTTGTCCTTCGCCCATTCCACAGCCATCGTCTTGGTGAGCTGGGCGACGGCCGCCTTCGTCGCGCCGTAAACGGAGGTGCTGCCCAGCCCGATGGAGCTGGTCAGCGATCCGACATTGATGATCTTGCCCCCGCCTTGCTTCTGCATGATCGGATGGGCCGCCTGGCAGAGGAAATAGATCGAGCGCAGGTTCACCTGCATGATGGTGTCGTAGTCATCCTCGGTAACCTCGCTGATCGGCTTGCGGCGGTTCATGCCGGCGCAGTTGACGAGGATGTCCAGCCGTCCCAGTTGCCCGTGGGCATCGGCGATCAGCTTGCGACAGGCATCGTTGCTCATCAGGTCGGCTACCAGGCAAACTGCCTCGCCGCCGGCCTGCACGATCTGCTCGCGTATGCGCTCGAGTTCATCGCTGCGCCGTCCGCTGACAGCCACCTTCGCACCAGCCGCCGCCAGCGCGATGGCGAGCGATGCGCCGATTCCGCCGCTTGCGC
Organism: Planctomycetota bacterium; assembly: GCA_029777755.1. Classification (GTDB taxonomy): domain Bacteria; phylum Planctomycetota; class Phycisphaerae; order Tepidisphaerales; family Tepidisphaeraceae; genus CAIQIQ01. The sequence continues at coordinate 817 of JAKORQ010000088.1, read as the reverse complement.
CCGTTACCAGCGCCGTTTTCCCGGACAGGCCAAACAGGCCATTGAGGCTCAGATCAGACATTTCCCTGCTCCTGTACAAACCTGCGGAAGTTCGCGATGTAGTCGGCGATGCCATCTTCAAGGCGCGTGAACCTGGGGGCAAAGCCAAGCTGCTCGCGGGCGTTGTCGATCGATAGCACGCCGCGATAGCGGATCTCCAGCAGGTCACTCTCGGATAGTCCCTCGCCGATCTCGATCATGGCCGAGGGAATCTGCTCTCGCACGATCTGCGCTACCTCGCCGGCCGTGCGCAGATTCTGCCCGGTGGCGGCATAGAAGACGCGATCCTTCACCTTCTCCGATGGAACATCGAGCATGCGGAGCACAAGCTGCGCCACATCATCCACATGCGTGTAATCGCGGGGGAAATCGCGCCCATGCGCAAAGTGAGTCGGCTTGCCCAGCACGGCATTCTCCACCATCGGCTTGATGAAAATGGGATGCTGCTGGCCAAACCCGTAGACCGCCGACGGGCGCACTACGAAAAAGTCCGTCCCATACGCCTGGCGATGAGCGAAGCAGAACGCCTCCACCGCCACTTTGCTGGCCCCGTAGAAGCCGGAACCTGGTCCTTCATCCGGCAGGATCACCGGGTGGGCGGTATCGACCGGCTGATAGCGCAAGCCAGGCAACGCCCCAATGCTGGAGAAGGCGACGAAGCGTCGCGTGCCGGCCATCCGCGCGGCCTCCAGAAAATTGATCGTGCCCTCGACATTCACCCGCAGCGCCAGCGTCGGCGCCTTGGCCACTTTCGCCGGGTCGCCGATGGCGGCCGTGT
>JAKORQ010000087.1 GCA_029777755.1 Planctomycetota bacterium | reverse complement strand
CTCGCACGAGTTTGCCCAGGAGAACTACGAGATCGAGCGGATGCCGGAGATTGGGTATCAGCGCATCGGCGATGACCTGGGCAGCCAGTCGCTAACGTTTTACAGCGGATTCTCCATCAGCCGCCTGAAGTACGACTTCAGCGACTACACCTACGACGAGATGGGCTATCGGCGGACGCCCAATGTAAGCCCGTATTACGGCGCCTTCCCCGGCGGGCTGCCGTCCACCGGCTACACCGGCACCACTGACGATGCGGTGATCCGGGCCGACCTGCGGCAGGAGATCGCCCTGCCGTTCACCATCGAGCAGTTCCGCGTGCAGCCGTACATCATGGGGCGATACACTGGCTACGACGATTCGCCGGATGGCCAGACGATCCACCGCGGCCTGGCCGGTGCCGGTGTGCGAATGACCACGGCCTTCTGGCACACGATCGACGGCATCGAGTCAGAGATGTGGGACATCCACCGGATGCGCCACGTGATCGAGCCGGAGCTGCACCTTTTTGCCAGTGCATCCGGCACACAGCGGGACGAGGTATACATATTCGATGAGCAGGTGGATGCCATCGAGGACATCACCGCCATGCAGGTGGCGATCCGACAGCGCTGGCAGACCAAGCGCGGCGGGCCGGGGAACTGGCAAAATGTCGATGTGCTGACCTGGAACCTGGAGGCCAACTTCTTGGGGCGAAAGCCGGATGAGGCATTCCTTCGGCCGACGGGGTTCAGGGGGCTATTCTTCCCCTCGATGCCGGAGACCTCGGTTCCGCGGGACAGCGTCAACAGCGAGCAGATCTGGCGTATAAGTGACTCAACGGCCCTGATGGCCGACCAGCAGTACAACCTGGAGGAGAGTGAGTTCGCCACGGCTTCGATCGGCTTCGCGGCCAGGCGCGGCCAGCGGATCACCTACTACGTGGGCACCCGCTACATCAACGAGCTGGACTCGAACATCGCCAGCTTCGTGATCAACTATGAGCTGAGCACACGCTACTCCCTGGGCATGAGCCAGAGCTATGACTTTGGTGACAGTGAGAAGGTAACCAGCCGCTTCTCGGCCGTTAGGCGATTCGACCGCTTCTTCATCACCGTGGGAGTGACGACCGATGACCGTTCAGACGACACTGGCATCTTCTTCAACCTCCGCCCCAACTACGCCCCGAGTGGGGTAAGCTCTGCCAATCTCTCCAGCATCTTCGGAAACTAAGACCAGAATGGGAAAGGACTTACACTCAAGGAGGGCAACTTTACCCGCAAGATGAGCTGACCGCTGCGGGCGGTGCTGAGCTTGACAAGACGAGGGATCGCAGTAGATTAACGGATCTTGACGCCCAACAAGGTTTCGGGGCCATAGTGAAATGGGATCACGCCACCATGGCATGGTGGAATTTGGGGTTCAAATCCCCATGGCTCCATTGAGTAAACTGCAAAAACCCCGGTAACACCGGGGTGTTTTCATTTTTGGCTGCTTACCTGAAGGTCCGCCCTGCCGAGCTGAGTTACACGCGGAGCTTTCTCAGCCTCTCAAAGCTGCGAGGGAAGCACCTTCGTCAGCTTTGTCGCCCAGTCGCTTCGTGGTGATGAAGGATTGATCGACGTCCGCGGAAGCGTGGGCGCCCTTGCCCGCATTTTGGGGCAAGCGCTGATCCTGCGGAGCAAATCGACTCCTGCTATCGCGCTGCGCCCGTCGGTTGTGCTGGTGTCGGTGTGTAATCCTTTTCCGGGACGCCGTAGTGGTTGCGCAAGCGCTGGAGCTGTTCCTTCAACTCGGCCGCTGTGCTGGCGTATGCGGGGTCATCATGCAGGCTGCGGAGCTGGTGTGGGTCGTTTTCCAGGTCGAACAGTTCCCACTCTCCGGTTGTGTAGAAGTTGACCAGCGTGTATCGCCCGGTGCGGATGCCGTCGTGGCGTGGCACGTTGTGGTCCGGGGCGTCGTAGTAGTAGTGGTAATAGATGCTGCTGCGCCAGTCCTCGGGAGTCTGACCCTGGAGGATCGGCAGGAATGATCGGCCGTGGATTCCCTCCGGGGCGTCTGCGCCGGCGATCTGCATCAGCGTGGGAGCGTAGTCGATGTTCTGGATCATCTCCTGTGGGCGCGAACCGGGCCGCACCACGCCAGGCCAGCGTATGATGAACGGCATGTGAACCGACTCCTCGTAGATCCAGCGTTTGTCGAACCAGCCGTGCTCGCCGTTGTAGAAGCCCTGGTCGGAGGTGTAGATGACTACCGTGTTATCCTCCAGGCCAGTCTCGCGAAGAAACTCGAGCATCCGGCCAACGCTGTCGTCCACATCCTTCACGCAGCGCAGGTAGTCCTTCATGTACTGCTGGTACTGCCAGCGGAACAGGTCGTCACCAGTCAGGTTGGCCCTGGCAAAGGCCTCGTTGCGCGGGCGGTAGTATGCATCCCACTGCGCCCGCTGGCCGCGGGTCATGCGGCTGTAAGGCGAAGGAAACTCATCCGGGGCAAAGACCTTCAGGTCATGCCCCATCTTGAAGTCGCTCATCCGCATCCTCTGGCCCGATGCGGGAGAGGCCCGGCCGGTGTAGTCATCGAATAGAGTTTCCGGCTCAGGAACGTCGACATCGGCCAGCCAGTGGTAGCGCTGGCTGGACGGCATCCACGGGCGATGCGGCGCCTTGTGATGCAACATCAGCATGAACGGCCTGTCGCTGTCGCGCTGCCGCAACCACTGGATACCCAGGTCGGTCGTCACATGGGTGATGTGGCCGAGGTATTGCTTCTTGCCATCCGGGCCGACAAAGTCAGGGTTCCAGTAGGCGCCGCCCTGCCCTTCGGTGTACTGGAAGTAATCCAGCCCCATTTCTGCGGGATTGTTGCCGAGATGCCACTTGCCTATCAGGGCAGTCTCATACCCGGCATCGCGCATGGATTGCGGGAAGGTCCACACGCCCGCGGCAATGGGGCTGGATAGTCTCTTCACACCGTGCACGTGCGGGAACATGCCCGTCAGGATCGATGCCCGGCTGGGCGAGCAGAGCGAGCTGGCGCAGAAGCTGTTCTCGAATAAAGCGCCCTCGGCCGCCAGGCGGTCGATATTCGGGGTGACCTGCTGCTGGCGGCAGAATTCGCTCAAGCGAGTGTTGTATGCGCCGATCGTTTGCAGCGAGTGATCGTCCGACAGGATGAACAGGATGTTCGGCCGGCGCGTATCCGGCGGCTCGGCAGCCATGAGATCGGCCGCGCCCGCCAGCAAGCCGACTCCCACGATGGCGGCGCGCATCGATGATCCGATTCGATCCTGCAAACTGCTCATCGTCACTCTCCCTCAGGCATGCACGGCTGTGGTTAGCGGTAGTTCAGGCACGCATCGATGATCTCGCTCAGCGAGCCGGTCGCCAGGGCGACGCAGGTGTCGGCCGCGCCGTAGTAGAGCCGGAACTCGTCCTTGCTTTCATCGATGATCGCGCCGCAGGGGAAGACGACATTGCTCACCTGGCCGTTGACCTCGTAAGCAGCCTCGGGAGCGAGCAGGTACGACTGGGTGCGGCCGATGATCTTGTCGGGATTCTCCAGGTCGAGCATGACCGCGCCGATGTAGTAATGGCTGCCGGAGCAGTTGTACTCCACGCCGTGGACGACCACGAGCCAGCCCTTGCTGGTCTTGAGCGGCGGCGTCGGGCCTATCTTGCCCGAGTTCCAGATGGCCCAGTTGCCCTTGAGCAGCGGGCGATAGTTTCCCCAGTGGATCAGGTCCGGCGACTCGGCAATCCAGATCGAGCCGTGCCTGTCGGCGCCGGGACGATCCAGGCGCATGTACTTGCCGTTGATCTTCTCGGGGAAAAGGCTGGTGCCGCGGTTATAGGGCAAGGTGACGATCGAATGCACGTTGACCGACTTAAAGTCCTTCGTGCTGAACAGCACCATCACCACATGGTCATAGCCAAGCTCGCGCACCCCCTGGGGAGCAGTGAAGTAGTAGGTATCGCCGATCTTGGTCAGGCGGCTGTCGATGATCCCGCCCATGCGGCAGTACGGCTCGGGCAATGTGCGCTGATCGATGAACGGCTCGCGGGAAAGCTCAAACTTCACGCCATCCTCACTGATGGCGAGGAAGGTCTCGCGGTGATTCACGCCCCGGCAGTTGGCGGTGGTGGCAGCGACGAGCATGTACGTCCTGCCATCGTGCATTATGGGGCTGGGATTGAACAGCGTGTTGATGCCCGGGTAATCACGCGGGTCCAGGATGGGATTGGCCGGGTGACGCGTCAGGATCTTTCGGGGATCTTTCATGGTGTAACAATAAAACCTTTCTGGTGTCTTTTAGTACAAATATCTCAATGGCTATCGATCAGCGTCCCAGCAGCTTCACGGCAATATGGCGATCAACGGCCGGGATGCTCACATTGCACGTGCCGCCGGTTACGCTCGCCTGCGTGCGGCTGATCTCCCGACCCTCATCAACGGAGTAAAGGACCACGTCATACTCACCGTCGGCGAGCGAATCGACCTGGAGCTTGACGTTGCGGATGACCGCGGGGGTTAGCCCCATGGTGCCTTCGGGCAGTTCGCCGCAGGTGCTGTTGCGCAGGTAGATCGCTGCCTGGCGGTCGGAGGTGATACCGTAAACATCCAGCAGGCGCGACGGCTCAGACTCGTTGTAGACCAGCAGGAACTTGCGCACGGCCACCCAGTCGCTCCGGGGGCCTTCCAGCGACAGCTTGAGCTTGTGGGAACCTGCCTTCAGCGGGAAGCTGTAGAAGCGGGTCTGGGCATTGGTCTCGCGGCGGCCGGTGCCCTCCAGGGGGAGAGCGACTCGCTCGCCATCGTCGATGGTGGCGACCAGTTCCTGCACACCATCGCCGGCCAGTTCGCCCAGGTCGACGATAAAGCTGCCGTCGCCGGGCAGTTCAAACGTGAAGGTAGGCTCGGTTCTCCATTCCTTGCAGTCAGACCGCTGGCCATAGAGCTTGGGGGCAAAGCCCAGCAGGAACTGGCTGCCGGCCGTGGCGTCGATGACGAAGTTCTCCTCGGTGGCGCGAGCCGCCCAGTTGGGGATGTCGCCGTAAGGAGCAGCCGCCAGCACGCGGATGGCCGACCCATCGACGCTCGCGGAGGTCACGCGAGCACTGGCCTGGCGGAACTCGGTTTCGTTGAGCTTCAGGCCATCGACGAAGGTGAGGACAGAGCCGAAGTGCTTCCAGGCATCGCGGTTGTAGATCATGTGGTGCGGCCAGACCATCACGCCGCCGCAGCCTCGGGCCATGTTCTTCCAGATCTCGTGCTTGAGGGTGTCAACGAACCAGTCGCCATTGCGGGTGAAGTAGGCCTCCTGCACGACATTGGGCTTGCCTGGCACCAGGCCGGCCGTTTTCGCCTGCGCATAGTCAGAGATCTCCTGGGCGGCGAAGGCATAGTTGGTGCCGAAGATGATCGGCCGCCATGCGTCGGCCAGCGAGTGGACATAGCCGTGCATTTCCCTCAGCCAGTCCAGATGCTGCGGCGAGGGGTTGGAGCAGTCGTTCCAGGTGTTGATAGCCCAGAGCGAAGGGCTGTATCCCCAGCGCGCCATGATGTAGCGCAGCCGCTTGCGATAGTTCTTGCGGGCGTTCTCGTTGGTGAAGATCTCATGTGGCTTCTCGCACCAGCCGCCATTTATCACGTTGTTCGGATTGCCCCACCACTGATGCTGGCTGGGCCCGGTGAGCATGTGCTCGTCATTGTCATCCAGCACGAGCATGATGCAGAAGCCGGCATCCTCGGCCATCTCAAAGACGCGGTCGAAGGCGGAGGAGACCATCTGGTTGTAGAAGTTGGCCCCGCCGTAGCCTGACCAGGAGTTCAGTTCGTCCGACACATCCGCCTGGGGCATCCATTCGATCCAACCAAAGTGGCACTGCCACACCCGCGTGGCGGACATGTGCCCCCTGGCAGCACCGAAATAGCGCTCATAGGTGCCCTCGGGAGAGCCGAGTTCAGGATTGCGGTGCGTGGTGCGCGTCCAGGGAACGTTGGCGCCAGTCGCGTAGAACAGCTCGCCGTTGCCGCTGAACTCGAAGTAGTAGGGATTGCGCATGCTGACCTGGACAAAGCCGGGGTGGTCGGAAGACTCAGCGATGAACGTGATCGGCGCAGACTCGACCGTCTCGGCCGGGTCGGCCTGGGTTGCCTTCAGTATCACCTGGTGCTCACCGGCCTGGGTGGGAGAGTAGCGGAGGCGCCAGCCAGGCTGCCCGCCGGGCTTGTACATGGTGTCGGACTCGATGCGCGTCTGTCCATCGGCGGACTCAAACGGCTGCATGAAGAAGGCGGGGACCACCACCTGCGAGCCGTCCGGCCGGGTGATCTGGGCATCGACCTGGATCTGCTCGGGATCAAACGGGTTCTCGTACCGGCCATCCAGCGAAAAGCTCAGCTCATAGCGATGAAACAGGCCGACGCGATCGGCGCTGGGCGCGATATTGCTGATCTGGAGCTTCTCTGCGGAGCGGGCATACTGCCGGCGAATCCGCTGGGCCATCTCATTGCGCCGCTGAACCAACGGGCCTACGTTGTCGGCCGGTTTCTCGGCAGCCCTGGTTTCCGCGCCGCCCGCAAGGGCAAGAATGCCGGCCGCGACAAGTGCGCACGCTCTGGTTGCAATATTCATCCTGCTACACCTTCAAAAAGCAACTTCAGTGGTCAGTGGTCCCTGCGGGAACAACGATCAAGGCGGAACTACGGGTTGGTCGTCATCGTCACATTGTCGAAGAGCAGATCATTGTTGTTCCCCGAGAACAGCATCAGCGAGATGCTGCGCTCCTTGAGCGGCGAGTCATCCGTCGCTCGCGCTACCACCTCCCCGTCGATCAGTGCCTCAACTTTATTTGAATTTTCGCCGATCCTCACCCGCAGCTCGTAGCGGCAGAACCTGCTGTTCACTTCCTGGTCCGGGTGGTTGGCCTGGGCCTGCATGACAGAGGCGATGGTTTGCGTCTTGCCGCCCTGTCGCTTGCGGATCTGGATGTTCTCGTCGTTGCCTGAATGCAGGCGAAAATCGTACCGGTTCCTGGTGCCATCATCGGTGATGAACAGGATCGCGATTCCCATCTCGCCCCCAGAGTGGGTGGAGGTATTGTCATGTCCCTTGATGTCCGCCCCGGCAACGATGAGCGTGTCATCGCCGCGGGAGAAGACTCTGCGGTTGCCGGTTACCACGGGGTTGATCTCGCAGAATCGGGTAACCGAATCGGTGCCGCTGCCAACAGGCAGGTGAAGCGTACCATTGTCGGCGGCAATTGTGTGATGGTTGGCATTGCCCACCTGCCAGTCGCTGACATCGTTGTGGTTAAAGTCATCGGCGAAGGACATGCCGGCGTGGGATGCCGACGGCAGCGCGGCCAGCAGGGCCAGCAGCGTGGTGCCGCGAAGCCACTTCAGATGTGTTTGCGTACAGCTCATGCGAAAAGGGACCCCTTGGGTGGTAAGTGACAGGTGATGTCAAAAACTGGCCGGAGAGGATTGTGTCCTCTCCGGCCTTCCCCTGTACCTCAACCGTTATGCGTGCCGCCGACGCAACAGGCCAAGGGCCGCCATGCCGACAAAGGCAAGGGCGGTCGGCTCGGGAACGGTGGAGAAGACGACATTGTCTATGGACAGGTCGTTGTTGTTGCCACCCCAGATGGTGAAGCTGACGTGGCTGAAATCCACGGCAGCGGAGTT
>JAKORQ010000086.1 GCA_029777755.1 Planctomycetota bacterium | reverse complement strand
TTCTCCGGCTTGGAGGAATCGACAAAACGGGCCTCGATGCCGAAGCGCTTCAGCGGGCTGGTGAACAGCGTATAGGTTCCGCCATAGAGATTGGAACCGGTGACGAAGTTCTGACCGGCCGAGGTGATATTGCAGATGGCATAGAAGGCGGCCGCCTGCCCGGAGCTGGTGCAGACCGCGCCCGTACCGCCGAGCATCGCCGCCAGGCGCTTCTCCAGCACATCGGTGGTGGGGTTCATCAGGCGGGTGTAGATATTGCCGAACTCGCGTAGGGCGAACAGGTTGGCCGCATGCTCGGCATCCTTGAAGACGTAGCTTGTGGTCTGGTAAATGGGAACCGCCCGGGAACCGGTCACGGGATCGGGCACCTGCCCGGCGTGCACGGCCAGGGTATCCAGTCCTGCCTTCTCTGCCATATCTATCTCTCCTATCAATTAAGTGGACTTATTCTAGATTCCCGTCGGCAGACTCAACTGCACGGCAGATTGTATACACAAGGGAGCTGTTTCTCCGATTTACTGGTTTTCCGCCCGGACGATCTCGACCCGGCGTGGCTTGGGTTTGGCCAGCTCGAACATCTTCGCGGCCTGGTCGGCCAGCTCCTTCTCAATCTGCTGCTGGCGGGGCTTCTCGGCAAGGTACGCCCGCGTGAGATTCTTGAAGTAGTTAACCCGCCAGGACTTCTTTGCCTGCTCTTCCTTGATGGCTTCTTCCATGGCCTGCTTCACCGCTTCCATGTCGGAGGTATCAACCTGCTTGGCCCGCAGCACATCATGCTCGAGGGCGGCGAACACGCGCAACGTCGCGTTCTCGCGTGCCCGGCGGCGTTCATTCAGGTCGGCGATCTCCTTTGCCTGGCGGTACTGCGGAGTGGAGCGGATGACGGCGAGGTTTATCCCCTCGGCCAGTTGCCCGCTCGTCCAGTTGCCGATCGCTTCGCCATCGATCGAGACGCGATACGTCCCGGGCGCGAGATTCTCCACCGTCAGCTTCTCCTGGTTCAACTCCTCGGTGAACGGAACCCACGCAAGCGCGTCGGCCGCCCTTCCCTCCACCGGGTATGGCAGTGACCGGGCAAGATAGACGAAGCTTACGCCGCTCTCGTCGGCGCGCAGCTCGGAAAGCTCGCAGTTGTCGGCACTGACGACCTTCGCCCCCTGGGCATCGACAACCATGTCCGCCACCGTGGGCGAGATGCCCTGGGCCTTGAGGAACAGGTAGGTCATGACCATGTGGCCGGCGTCGTCGGGGTGCACACGGGCGGCATCCATCATGGTGAAGGCAGGATCCTTCTGCTGCTGCTCATCGAGGACCGCCCGCATGCCGGCATGGAAATCGACCAGGGGATGGCCGGCTTCCGCGGCAAACTTGCGGACATTCTCGGCCACCGTGGCAAGGGCATCATCCACGCCCACGGCATTGTCACCGGGCCGCTGCGCTGTCTGGTCGTATGGGGTGGGCGTGCAGAGGATGATGGTGCGGGGCTTTTGCGTGAGGCGCTCGACGATGCCGCGCGTTCGCTGGATGTGGGTATCGATCAGGCGCTTGCGCTGGGCGATGTTGGCGGGCGTGTCCTTGCCTTCGCCATAGAGCCACCGGCCGACGTCGTTCATGCCCAGCATGATGACCACGGCATTGGGGTCAAACGGCTCAACATCCCACTCGATGCGGTTGATGGCGCCGGAGGCCATGTCGCCGGAGACGCCGGCATTGCGCACAGCTATCGGGGCGTCGGGGAAGCGAGTGGCATAGAACAGCAGCAGGTTCGCATGCACCTTGCCGCCATGGAAGATGCTGTCGCCGAGGAACGCGATGCGGTCACCTTCCGTGAAGCGCGGAACCTGGGCGCCAAGCTGGGCGACCAACAGCACGAGCAGAACCAGCGCCGCCGAGAGATATCGTCGCATGACCTGTCCTTTCGTGGAGTGCGAAGGGATACATACCACGCAAGAAGGTCAAATGCTATGCCTTTCCCATCATCTGGCGGGCGGCGCGGAGGATCTCGCGGTGGTACTCCGGGAGCAGGCCGCGCGGATCCGGACCGGCACCGATCAGCAGGTTTCCCTGAAAGAGGCGGGCCCTCTTGTACCAGGAGGCGATGGTTCGCGCCCCTGGATGGGCGTAGCTCCTGCCCGTCCAGAACCAGTCAGGACAAAGCGGCGAGCAGAACTCGATGGGCAGCTCAACGGGATTGCCGGATTCATCCTGGAAGGTGCTGCTCTCGCGCACGCGGGCCATCTGCTCGCGATGGATGTAGTCGAAATGCTCGGCCGTGCGCAGATCGACCGGCAGATAGTTGATCTCTCCCGGGCGATGCGGGGAGGTTGTCTGCGCCAGCAGGCAATCGGGCTGGATCTCATGGACAAGCTCGTACAGCTCGCGCCACTGCCAGCGCACCCCGCCCTGTGCCTGGGGATCGACCGGGCCATCAAGCTCGGGATCGTAATCGCGGCTGCGGGTGGGGAAGTCCTTGTCCCACGCTCCATCGAAGCGTATCTCGACGAACGGGCCGTAGATCTGCCAAAGTTCGGTAATCTGCTGGCGGACGAACTGGGCATACGCGGCATCATCCCCATAGAAGGGACAGTGCCGATCCAGCAGGCTGTACTGGATTCCCGGGCGGATCCCAACCGTGCGGCAGGCCTCGACAAACTCGCCGACGATGTCCCGGGCGAAGGCAGTCTTCGCGACGTTGTAATCGGTGAACTCAGTGGGCCAGAGGCAAAATCCATCGTGATGCTTCACGGTGAGCACCGCGTAGCTCATCCCTGCCTCGGAGATAACGGAGATCCACTGGTGACAGTCCAATTCGCCGGGGCGGAACTTCTCCAGCGGGAAATCGCTGCTGCGCCACTGCGACCGGGCAAAGGTGCTGACCCCGAAATGCAGGAGCATCCCATACTCAAGCTCCTGCCAACTGCGCTTTGCCTCTTCCAGGGCACTCATGGGCGCACCTCCGTCGATCCTGCGCAGGTGCTGGTTATGCAAATTCCCCTACCCATGTCGCGAGTGTAGCGTTCCATCTCTCTAAGTCGATGATCCAGCGGCGGCCCGGGTGCGGCGCGACATCAATGCCGACAGTCGCTCCATGTTGCCGATGTCCCAATCCCGGCCATCAGGCGCCGTTTCCTTGGGCGTTTCCAGGATCTTGGGGATATTCTCCCATGCGTCGTCGTTGACGATCGGGCGGAAACCTTCCACGCCGATCTTGCCCTCTCCTATGTGGTCATGGCGATCGACGCGGCTGCCCAGGTCCTTCTTCGAGTCGTTCAGGTGCCAGACTTTGATGCGCTGTATGCCGACAGTCTGCTCGATCTCCCTGACAAATTGCCGGTACTTGCTGCCGCGAAAGTCGTAGCCGGCCGCGAACAGGTGCGCGGTATCCAGGCAGACCCCCAGGCGATTCTTCTGCTCGACCAGGTCGATGATGGTCGCCAGGTGCTCCAGGCGATGCCCCACGCAGGATCCCTGGCCGGCCGTGATCTCCAGGCAGGTGATCAGCTTTGAATCCGGCAGGCGCTGATGCAGGATGTCCAGCGACTTGGCGATCTGCCGCAGGCATGGCTCCTCGCCCTGCCCGCAATGCGCGCCCGGGTGCATGACCAGGTAGCTGATGCCCAGCGCCGTGCAGCGCTCATGTTCCTCAACCAGCGAATCGAGGCTCTTTTGCCACAGATCCTCCTTTGGCGAGCCAACATTGATGAGATAGCCGGCGTGGGAAACCGTCTTGCGGAACTTTAATCGCTTAACATGGTCGCGCCAGAGGGTGATGTCTTCATCCGTGAGCGGCCGGGCACGCCACTGCTGCTGGGACTTATTGAACACCTGCACCGTCTGAAATTGATACTCTTCAGCTTTCAGCAGTGCCTTGTACAGCCCGCCCGCGATCGATAGGTGAGAACCAAACATTTAGCCGATGATAGGCCCTCAAGCCTCATCAGGCTCAATAGTTACGGTCAATCCTTTTGACTGGAACTGCTCCTGGTAGAGCTCAGCGCGCTCCTTGTGCGTGACCAGCAGCAGGGAAACCCCCGTCTTGTGAGCATCGATAGTGCGCTGCACCGCTTCCTCCAGCGTGAGCGGAGTGAGCATGGTGATGGTCTTCACGACGTAATCCATCACGTTTACGTCATCATTGTGCAGCAGCACTTTCCACGGCGGCAACGGCTGAGGATCCCGACGCTTGGGCGCTGGTTTCTGGCGAGTCTTCTGCTCCGGATCGATTGTCGAGACGGATTCGCCATTGCCCTCATTGAGCTGTTTTTCAGACATAACCTAAACCGCCTACCCTGTGCCTGCCCCTGAAACACCGTCAACGGTGGGCGCATCAACACCACCCATCTACAATTACAAGTATACTATCGGGTGGCAAACGTTGAATAGTACCCTCATCCATAATCGGCGCTGGGTAACGCCGATCGCACGCAGGGGTACGCCTTTCGAACAACCAGGCTGCAGAAGGGAGTAGCACTCATGAGCAGGCTTAACAAGGAAGAACTCTTTGCGCGCAAGATCCGCCACATCGACATGACCAGGGTCAACGCGACCGCCACTGTCGAGCAGATGCGGGAGATGGCCTTCTCCGCGCGCGACCTGGCGCGGGCGGCGGAGATCTACGACGCCATGCTGCGCGACAAGGATTGCAGCATCATCCTCTGCCTCGCCGGCTCGCTGATCAGCGCCGGGCTGAAGAAGGTCTTCACCGACATGATCAGCCACAACATGGTCGACTGCATCGTCTCCACGGGCGCAAACATCGTCGACCAGGACTTCTTCGAAGCGCTGGGATTCTCGCACTACATCGCCCCCGAACAGCTCAAGTCGGGAATGTACGATGATGAGCTGCGTGAGCTGCATATCGACCGCATCTACGACACGCTGATCAACGAGGACGAGCTGCGCATCTGCGATGAGACCTGCGGCAGGATCGCCGATGCGCTTGAGCCACGCCCCTACTCATCGCGAGAGTTCATCCGCGAGATGGGCGCGTACCTTGAGCGCGAGGGCCGCGGCGTGGTCAGCATCGTGCATGAGGCATATCGCCATGACGTGCCGATCTTCGTGCCGGCATTCAGCGACTGCTCGGCCGGTTTTGGCCTGGTGGCGCACCAGGCGGCCCGCGGCGACAGCCCGAAGGTCAGCATCGACAGCGCCAAGGACTTTTATGAGCTCACGCAACTGAAGATTGCCAGCAGGCAGACCGGCTTGTTCATGATCGGCGGAGGAGTACCCAAGAACTTCGCCCAGGACATAGTGGTGGCGGCCGACGTCCTGGGCAAGGAGGCCCCCATGCACAAGTACGCCATCCAGGTCACGGTGGCGGATGTCCGCGATGGGGCGCTCTCCAGCAGCACGCTCAAGGAAGCATCAAGCTGGGGCAAGGTCGATACGGGCTCGGAGCAAATGGTCTACAGCGAAGCTACGCTGGCGGTACCCCTGATCGTGGGCTATGCCTATGAAAAAGGCGCCTGGCGGGAACGAAAAGAGCGTCGGCTGGCACAGCTGCTGGAAACCGCCACGGTGGGCAAATAGCGGCCAGCATCAGCAGGCGGGCGTTGAGATAGCGTCGAGGAACTCGTCAATGTCGAGCGGCTTGGGGAAGTACTCCACCTCGTACTCGGCGGCGAACCGCTGAACCTGAATCCGGTCGGCGGCCGTCACCAGCATGGGACGAATCCCCAGGCCGCTCGCCTGTACGTAGCGCACGAGGTCCAGCCCGCACATGCCCGGCAGATCGACGTCAACAATCATGCAGGAGACGGTGGTGGTTTTCGAAGAAAGCAGTTGCACCGCCTCTTCCGCGGAAGCCACGGCATGGACGACAAACCCATGCGCCCGGAGCACGCGTTGCATGGCTCGCCGGCATGGCGCTTCATCCTCCACCAGCAGCATCCTCATCAGTTGCGGGGGCGGCATTGTGTCGCAGTTACGCATCATGCAATTTCTTAATGCAAAATGCGGACCAATCAATATACCGGGGAGCGATTGATATCTACCCCAATAAGTTGTGGTCAGGGCCGGATAGCATAGAACGGCCAGTTACTGTCGAGCACGGTTCGGTAGTCAAGCCGGGGCAGGGTATTCTCATGTAAAAAGCCGAGCCATATTCGCCGGATGGCCGGCTCGGCCTCCAGGAAGGCATCCCACGCGGCCCGCTCGGAGCGGACGCGCAAAGTCACGTCGGCGATGGTGTCGAGCTGTTCCTGGAGCTCGCGGACTTTTTGCTCCAGTTCCGTGATCTGGGCGCGCAGGTTCTCGTTCTCGCGGGCGAGCTCGCTGCGACGATCCTGCGCGGATTTCAACTGCGAGAGAGCATCCTCGTACATTCGCCTGAGCTGGTCGCTGGTGAGATCATCCTGTGCCAGTACCGCGATCGGCGACAGAACCAGACCAACAAGGACATAGGCAATTGCAATCCGCATCTTTCGCGGGTCCTTTCAGGGCCGAGAGTTTCTACCGGAGGGCCGGGTGGTGGAATCATCCGACGACGGCTGCGTGGCGGGGACGATAGGTTGTGGATCGCCCCGGAGCATACGCACCGTCGCCTGTGCAAAACTATAACCGCTGTAGCCTTCCCTTGGCATCGGATCAGACATGCCCACCAGTCCGACCATCGCACTGAAAGCAAAAACAATTCCTGCGCGAACCCATGACTTCTTGCGATGGGTGTGTTTCACCCACGCCCCCGACCACATCAGCAGCACCGGGGACACCGCCACGAACCACGGGGTTCCATACGCCATCCGGCCATAGTCAGCGAAGGTGTAGGTAATGATCACCAGCAGGCAGGAGACCAGCGTCAGGCCGGCCAGCGATTTGGTGGTTGCCGTCCAGTTGCGATGCAGAACCCAGATCGCTCCCAGCACCCCGACTATGAGCATGGGGAAGTGACTGAGCAGCCCGTGCTGGCCGACTATCGCTTCCAGCAGCCTGCCGATCCAGGCGGAGGCGTAACTCCAGAGCACCTGGATGGTGCTGGGGGCGGCCTCGATGTCGTCCTCATCTCCCGGGGGCAGCTCGAGGCTGTTGGTAGCGCTCGCCGGGCGAATCTCGCCGATCATTTCCGGCGCCGCCCCGGGAAACTGCGCCATGGCATTGCCCGGGCCGGCCTGTAGAAGCATGAAATTCAGCAGCAGCACACTCACCGCCCCGCAGAGATAGAGGCTTACCGCCCCTGCCCGCATGGCGGCCGGCCAGCGCATCGCCAGCAGCACCAGGCAAAACAGCATCGCCGGGATGCCTACCGTCGAGTCGATGGTGCTGCCCAGCGCCGCGAAGAACCCGGCGCAGATCGCCATGATCAGGTGACGATGCGGGTGCGTGGCGACCGCCAGGTGGGATAGCGCCGATACCGCGATCAGCAGACAAAGGGCGGCCGGCGCGTGGCGATTGAGCAGCACGCCATAGCTGATCAAGCCACTGCACAGCACACAGGCGACGCCCAGCATCACCCGCACCGTGCGGCGAAGCTCAAACATCCGCGCCAGGCGGTACACCAGCCCGGCGCACAGCGCCACCGGCAGCGCGGCCCCCACTATTGTCAGGAGGTACTGCACGAAGATGACATTGTCGCCGAAGTAAAGCCCCTGCTTGTAAAGCACCCAGTAAAACGGCGCCAGCAGCACCGGAAGCATCGGGGAATACGGGCTGTAGCGGTGGCCGTTGCGCGTCACCGCGACGGGATTGTCGGCAAAGACGCTTTGGTCGATCGCCAGCGTATGGTGCTCGACAATCGACTGCACGGTGGCCGCGATCATCTGCTGCTCGTCATGCCACTGGTTTGGGTCAGGCTCGCGCAGCGGGCGCAGCAGCGGCAGGCAGATCATGAGGATCAGCACCGGCCCGGCCAGCGCCCATGGACGGACCAGTGGCCGCTGCAGATAGCTGCGGATGTAATTGACCAGTTCCATGCCGCTAACAGCGCCAATCAGGCGATCTGAAGGAACTCGATGATGTTATCGATGATCCTGTCGCCGAGGCGCTGGTATGCCGGGTAGTACTTCTGCGTGTCCTGTCGAATCTGATCGATGCCACCGGTCCCGTGCACCTTCTCCGCCGCTTCCTTCTGGTGCTGGAGCAGGGCTTCGATCCCTTCCGGGGTCATCTCAAAATGGTACTGGAAGCCAAGGATGCGCTTCTTGAAGCGGAAGGCCTGGTTCCGGCACGTCTTCGTGGAGGAAAGCAGCACATTGCCGGTCGGCGGGGCCGGGGCCGGCGGAGGAGGAGCGTTCGGGGGCGCGGGGAGCTTGGGCAGATCGAAAGTGTCGAAATGCCAGTGGAACATCATCGCGCCGTCGTGCATGCCGAAGACAACCGGCTCGGTACCGCCGGGGAACGGGAAATTCACCGGGCCCCAGCCAATCTCCGGGGCAGGGATCGGCGGATCCTCCGGCTTGGCTCCCGGGCGCGTGTTGGGATAGACCTTTGCGCCGGCGGCATGAGCGATGAGCTGCGCACCAAGGCAGATGCCAAGGACGGCCGCATCCTTCTCGATCGCCGACTGAAGCAGCGCTACTTCCTTCTCGAGGAACGGGTACTCACTCTTGCCGATGTCGGCGACGCCCATAGGACCGCCGAGCACGATCAGCACACGAGCTTCGCCAAGATCGGCCGGCACCTCATCGCCGCGATAGAGATGGCGCACCTCGATCGGCACGCCATACTTGCGCAGGGCAGGCACAATCCGCCCGGGGGTCTCAAACTCAACGTGTTGAAGGATAACGGCTTTTCTCATAGTGATCGGCACATTCTAGCAGCCTCAGCGCGTATGCGCAAGGCGATAAGACCGATAGCAGATTCGTGGGATGCGATTCTGCGTTGAAACGACGGGTTCCGCAGCGACGAGGCGACCGGGAAACGCAGCGATAGAAGGAGCATTTTCCAGTCACGTTTCGTCTGGTAAAAAGAGCGTCGGCCGGTGTGGTTGCCGGCCGACGCATGCTCATCTGTCATGTTCCAGCGATCTACCCGCGCCGGCGGCGGCAGAGCAGTACTGCGCCCGCCATGCCGATCATGGTCGCCGATGTCGGCTCGGGGACGGTATAGAGCGTCACGCCGGTGTCGCTGTAGTTGATGTACAGGTCCACACCATCGTATGTACCGACCAGGGCATCCTGGCCGAGGAAAAGGAAAGTCCCATGCAGCTCGCCATCCAGGGTGATGATGTTGAACTGCATCCCTTCGCCGAGGACAAAGTCATTGGTCAACTGCACGCTGAGCGTCCCGGCGAGGTTGGCGCTACCGATGATCGCGAGCTGGTCATAGCCGCTGCCGGGAACCAGGCCGCCGATCTCGATGACCAGTTGGCCATCCGATGTCTGCGTGAAGTCGCCTTCAATAGTGAGGATGCCGGCCGAGCTGCCCGGCGACACGGTACCGAAGTTCAGGACGCTGCCGATAATCGTGCCGCCATCACCGGAGATCGTGCCGCCCGGGTTCACCTGGAGCAACTCGCCGATCGAGACGGTCGCCCCATCCTCGACGATGAGTGTTCCCGCACGATCGTCGCCATACCAACCCGGGGCGCCGGCGAGGTGAAGCTCTCCTGCCACCGTCAATGAAGTGCCGGAACCAGTGACCGTTACGATGCCATCGGTATTCTCCAGCCTTCCCACCGACATGGAATAGGCAAATACGCTACCGCCGCCGGAGATGAACAACTCGCCGGACTCCGACGGGTTATCTCCGACCCGGAGGTAACTGGTCGAGACAGAACCACCATCGGATACCTCAAGCCTGGCGGTTCCAGGTGAGCTGACGACCAGGTGCACGGAGGCGCTCATGCTTGAGTCTGCCCCCGTGACGGTGGCAACATTTCTCGACGACGCTTTGCTATCGCCGATTAAAAGCTCGGCCGTGGAAAGGCTGCCTCCTTCGGTGACGTTCAGGATGCCCGTGCCCTCGCATACGAGGCTGAAGGCATACTCGGCGTTCCATTGCGAGCCTGCACCTGTCACCGTAACCGTCGCCTGGTTACCGAAGACCCCGATCGAACCGTAGCCGCTGGTGATCTGGCCACCATCCTCAATCAGCACGCTGCCCTTGTCCCTGTGGCCAACATAGACGATGTAAGCTGATACGTTTGCCAGGTCCCTGACGAGTAGTTCACCGTCAAAGCTGATGGACACATCCCAGTTGGCGCTCAACGAACCCGCGTCCGAGACGGTGATGCTGCCAGTTCCTCCCTCGTAGGCCCCGACCAGGATGCTTTCACTGGAGACATTGCCGCCGCCGGTGACAGTCAGGGAACCTGATCCGTCGCCGCCGACCATCAGGTACTCCTGCATGGTCCAGTTCGACCCGGTGCCCGTGACGACGGCTGCTCCCGTGGAGCCGGGTGCGTAGCCCAGGTACGCCGATCCGTACGAGAAATCTTGTGCATCCACGAGTCCTGAGCCTGCGACGGTTACCGTGCTTCCACCCATGAGCTGGAATGAGCCGGACTCCCCTTCATGTCTGCCTATCACCATCAACCTCTTATCCGCCGAACCCCAATCAACGGTTGCTCCGTTGTCCAGGGTAAGGACCGGATTGGTCGGGCCACTGACTACCAGCACGGAATCGGCCGCAAGCGCTACGCCGTCCCGCGTCGTATCGGTGGAGATGACGGTATCCGCCTTGAGCACAGACGTGCAGGCCAGTAGCAGAGCGACTGTGGCGAAGCGCGGATCGACATTCCTGCCTGCCTTTGCCGCGCGGCATCTGGGCCGATCATCCCTGCCCGCCGAATGTGAGTTGATCCATAAACCAGCATGGCGCTGTTCCATGCGATGCCTCCTGTACAAACCTCCATAGAACACCCATAGCCCGGGCGGACGAGTAAACAGCTCCCGGACAGCGCAATCTCATAGGCTGGAAGGGATGGAAAATCCAACACATTTAACATGCGATTTAGCTTCATTGACAATAATGAGGGCAAGAGGATGGGGTTGTCTGAATCCGGTGCGGGAGCACGGATTTGGTACAGGATGAGAAGCGACGAAGGGGGAGGAAAGGGCATGGAGGCACTAAGGCACGAAGGGAGAGTGAAACGATGCATCGTGTTATGCTTCGTTGCTTCGCTTCTTCGTGGCTGAGAGGGATGCCTGGTGGGCGATGTTCAGCTCCCAGGTGCGGGCGGCGTGCTTTCGTCGAGGATTGCCTTGGCTACCGCAGTTCCGGCGGAACTGCTCTACTGCGCTTTCGATCGCCTTGGATCTTGAGCCGTATCTCCGCCAGGGTTGTCTTCGCTGCCGCGAGCGGGGACCGCCCGCCCCACCTTTGCCCCTTCGTCACTGCGTCGCTTCGTCGCTGTCTTATTCGTTCGTGCCTTGATCCCTTCGTGCCTCTATCGTTGCCTGCATTCATACAAGCCTATTTCACGGGACGCGGGAGACGGCTGCGGCTTTACGGCGCTTCTTGGTTTTCTCTGTGGAGGAGCGTTTTCCGCGGATGGAGTAGTTGGTTACGCCGGCGGCCTCTATGGCTGAGTGCAGGTTGCCGTACTGGATGCGCACCGCACGCATCAGGCCGCTGTCGTACTTGCGCAACAGCGACTGGCTGACGAGGCCGAAGTTTTCCTCAAACTCGCGCAGATGCCTGCAGATGGATTCTCTGTTCCACTGGCGGCGCTGCTTGACGTCCTCGGGGTCGATGCCGGCCTGCTGAAGCGCGACCTCGTAGCTGCCGAAGTGACGGACGGCGGCCGCATAGAGGCCGGGCATCTCCTCCTGCAGGGCCATGGTGTTGAGCGCCTGCTTCCTGCGCCGGCGGGCTCGCAGGGCACGGAGTATCTCGTCGTTGCTCCAGCGGTGATAGAGACGGATGGAATCCGGATCGATGCCGGCGGCCGACAGCGCCTTGTTCCAGTCGCCGAAGGCGCGCTTGCGGATGGCCGCCCTGCCGGCCCATCCCAGTAGATCGCGCCTTTTGCTGACGCTGTACCAGTTGAGGGGGAGCTTCTTCCTGTGGGCCTGTCGCAGAACCTGGATGATCTTGTTCGTCGTCCAGTTGGGTTTGCGGCGAATCTTGTCGTAATCGATGCCAGCGGCGATGACCGCCTTGCGGTAGGAGCCAAAGTAGTAGTTGGCCGCCGACACCAACCCCTGGTGACTGCGCGCCATCTCGTTGTAAGAGATGTCCTTCCCTTCCCTCTTGTATCTCCTTATCGTCTGGAGAATCAGGGTGCTATCCCACTTCCGTGCCGGCATACATGCTCTTTCTAACGGCATGTCCCCCCTCCAGGAGATCGACGCCGCTTGGGGAAATTAGCATACGCCAGCGTGGATTACCAGCAACTACGCAAACGATCAGAGCAAATATATCTAACGCGCATCGGTCACGCGTCGAACCGGCCAAAGTGCTGTATTGCCGACATTACCAGGCGCATCCCGGTGAGTCGTGAACCGTTGTTTATCGACCCTGCCGTGGCGAAGCGAAGCCCGCGCGTCTCTTTAGTCATCTCGTGGTCGCGGAGGAACTCCAGCACAATGTTCAGTTCCTCATTGCGGCTGAGGGTGAAAGGCGCGAGCTGGCCATGGATGACGGCACGCGGCATGTGCTGACGAATCTCACTGGACAGCACGGTGGGACCGAAATTGACGCCGGTAAAGTTGAGGCGCGACAGGATGGGCAGCAGGTGCCCCATCGCCGAGTCGGAGTGCTGGAAGCGCCAGTCGCCGGGATTGGGAGCGATGCGCTCGAACACCCCTTTGAGGATAGGGAAGGCGAACATCTCATACATCTCCGGCGTCATCAGGCAGCAGTTGTCGTCGGCGAAGCCAAACCCGCGGGGAGCGGTTTCAGGGGTGTAGCCGGCCTCCTGCTCCAGCACATCGTTGATGGCGAGCATGGACCTGAGGATCAGGTCGCGGAAGCGCATGGCAAGATCGGGATTATCCAGCACCAGCAGGAGGAAGTTCTCGGTGCCATAGACGCTGGTGGCGAATGTCACCGGCCCGCGCTGCCAGCGATAAAGCGGCGGCTTTGCGCCACGGGCAAGCAGGCGCTGCTTCTCGCTGTCCCAGTTGTCCGGCAGCATGAACTGGCGCAGGTTTTCCAGGCGCTTTTCCACGCGGTCGAGCAACGCCCGCAGTTCCTCCTCGTTACTGGCCGAGGGCATCAGCCACCATGAGCGGTCGTGCCAGACGTTCCTTGCCTCGAAAATGTCGGCCAGACTCTTGGTGGCGGGCCACTTGGCCTCGGGGTCGGATGGCTCTTCAGGCAGCAGGCGCCGGCCGACGATCTTTTCGGCCTTGTCGTTGTACGCCCTGTTCAGTTCCAGCCGCCAGGCTTCGTCGTTCTCGTAGCGCCAGTAGTCCTCCGGGATGCCCAGTTCGTCGAATACGCATTCCCCGTTGAGGATGACGCCGTTGGCAACCTGGGGAATGTGCTGGCCGAAGGGGTCTTTCTCGGCGATTTCCTGATCCGCCCAGAAGCGCTCAACATCCAGGGGAGCCAGACCGCCGTTGGCCTGCGCCTGGTCGCAGAGCCATTGGGCCTTTTGAAGATGGTCGAGACGATAGGGAACTTGAACCGGCATTGGCTGTACCTCGCTGGCGGCAGGCTATGAAACGCCGGGCGGGCAGGCAACTGGCTATCGCCATCAGTTTGTCATAATATGATCTGGTGCGCTACATTCGGCCCGAGAATGCCGCCGATCCAAATTTGCTGGTGATGCAGCATGAGGGGAGCTCGTGGAAGCTACAGCTTCTGCACGGGGCGACCGGCGAGTATCGTGAGAGAGCAAGCCATTTCCCGCACGTGCATGACGTGTATCACATCGTGCTGTACACACGCGGAGAGAACGAGGTGCGCATAGATGACCAGCGGGTACGGTGCGGGCCGGGAATGCTGGTGCTTTGCCCGCCCGGGGTGTCGCACGACTTCGGGCCAGTCAATCGCGGCGGCATCGAGTACGACGAGATTACCTTCCAGTTCACCAGCGCCGGCCGACTGCTCGCGCTGCCGTTTGCGCAAGTTTTGTCGTTTTTTTCCCAACGGCGGATTGCGGACATCCCGTTGCGCGTGCGGGTGAGCAGTTGGGGGATGGAGAGGATCCGTCAGCTTATTGGCCGGGTGGTGACGGAAGCGGGCAGTGGCTCGGTGATGTCGCTTTTTCGGGCGCATGTCGCGATCGCCGAGCTTTTCGCGCTGGTGCTGGAGGAGGTTGGTACGGAACAGGCGGCCGACCCAGTCTCGCTGGCGCATCGCAACATCACCATCCGCTACGCGCAGCCCCTGGGCATCGTGGCGCTGGCGGAGGAGTTGGGGATTTCGCCGGCGTACCTGAGCCGGGCATTCAAGAAGCGCTATGGAGTGTCGCCAGTGCAGTTTCGCCAGCAGTTGCGCCTGGAGGCGGCGGCGAGGTTGCTGCAGACAAGCTCGCTATCGTGCAAGGAAGTAGCGGCGCGGCTGGGATTTGCCGACGTGCAGAGCTTCACCAAGGCGTTCGTTCGCCACCATGGGCATACGCCCGGGCGGTTTTCGCGTATCACCCGGCGCTGGCAGCCGGTTTCCGGCCGCTGATCAGCTCCAGGGCGATGCGGGCGGTGTTCTGGCTTGCTCCCTCCCTGTCCAGGCGGGCCACCAGTTCCAGCAGCTTGCGCCGCTGGGCAAGGAGCATCTCGGGATTCTTCAGGTAATCCAGGGCGTGCAGGAACACCGGCTTGTTGGAGCCATACCAGGGGATGTACTCGGGCACCAGGCGCTTGTCGTCGGCCAGCAGGTTCACCAGCGAGAATGTGCGCGTCTTGATCAGCCAGCGGCCAAGCAGGTTCCACAGTATCGGGCTGGTGCGATAGACAACGATCATCGGCACGCCAAACGACGCCACGTGCAACGTAGCGGTCCCGGAGACGGTGAGGCAGAAGTCGCACTCGGGCACGACGCGGTCGAAGCAGTCCTGCTCGGCGATGATCTTGCTGGAGGTGATGCGAAAGCGGCCCAGCGAGTGGCGCGTGATGGCCTGCATGACGATGTCGTGCGTCTGCATCGTGGTGGGCACGCGGAAGCTGATGTCGGGGAACTCGTGGTTGAGGCGACGGGCCACGTCC
>JAKORQ010000085.1 GCA_029777755.1 Planctomycetota bacterium | reverse complement strand
GGGCGATGGTATGAGGCCCGATCTTCGATAGATCGACGGCGGCGCGGATCGCCCGGCCGATGAGACGTTGGATTTCGGTCCCGCGGGAATCTGTATGCCCGATCTTCGGCCAGGGCTTGCGCTGCGGCGTGGAGCCGGGAAGCATGACGTATTCGGCCGTGATCCAGCCGCCGGGGCGATCTTCCTTCATCCATGGCGGCAGATCGGAGGAGATTGACGCGGTGCAGAGCACCACCGTGTTGCCCTGTTGCCAGAGCACCGAGCCGGCCGGCGTCTGCGTGAAGCCGCGCGTGATCCTGATTGGTCGCAACTGATCGTTCTGTCGTCCATCTGCCCGCATAGGATTGCCAATCATACCCTTTTACGGGCGCATCGCGAAGCAAAGCCGCCCGCGGGAGACAGAAGGGTGCTTTCACCAGCGGATGTGAGGTTGCCGGCGGCCAGGATCACTGCCGGGCGCGAGGCAGCTTACGCAAATGTGGCGCTGCGTTATACGGCCGGAGATTGTTTGTAATCATCCATGTCGCGGTATTGACCGTGGCCGACCAGGGATCAAAACTAGAACGCTATCAACACGGGAGAACATGCACGATGTCCGATAACGGGTGGTACCTCCTTGAGAACAACAAGCCGATTGGCCCGATGACGCTGGCGAACCTGATTGCGCGTCTGCCCAGCGAGGCGGCCATGAACACCCTGGTCTATGGCCCGGGACTGACACAATGGACTGAGGCCAAGCATGTGCCGCAGTTGCGCGATGCGAACCGCAATGCAGGGGGACCGCCCATTCCTCCCATCCCGCCGAGGGTGCGCCGCTCGGATGAAATTGACTATGTCATCAACGGCAGCGAGATGCAGTATGTTGAGGTGACACTCGACCCGGGCGAAACGGTGATCGCCGAATCTGGCGCGATGATGTACATGACGGCCGGAATCCGCATGGAGACGCATTTGGGCGATCCATCGGCGCAGAACCAGGGGTTTATGGGCAAATTGCTCTCGGCCGGCAGGCGTGCGCTTACCGGCGAATCGCTGTTCATGACCACCTTTACCAGCAGCGGCCCGGGCAAACAGACGGTGGCCTTCGCGTCGCCATACCCCGGCAAGATCGTTGCGCTGCACCTGGATGAACTGGGTGGGGAAATCATATGCCAGAAGGATTCGTTCCTGGCGGCCGCCAAGGGAACAGAAGTGAGCGTGGCGTTCCAGAAGCGCATCGGCGTGGCGCTGTTTGGCGGCGAAGGCTTCATCATGCAGAGGCTGCGGGGAGATGGAATTGCCCTGATTCACGCAGGCGGCACGCTGATGGAGCGAACGCTCGCGCCCGGCGAGACCATCAGGCTCGATACCGGCTGCCTGGTGGCGCTGCAGCCCACGGTGGACTACGACATCCAGACGGTCGGCGGGATCAAAAACACGCTCTTTGGCGGTGAAGGGCTGTTCCTGGCGACCCTCACCGGCCCGGGCAAGGTTTGGCTGCAGTCGCTACCGTTCTCCCGCCTGGCGGGCAGGGTGCTGGCGAATGCCACTGGCGCCGGCGGGAAGGATGAAGGAAATGTCCTGGGCGGCATCGGCCTGGGAACGCTATTCGGCGGAGATGACTGATGTCGCAATTGAAGGTGGAGCAGCTCTGCCCAAAGTGGAGCGGGCCGTCCTCCGCCAGCGGGAGGTAATGCGATCCTCGACGAAACGGTGCGATCTTTGGTCCCCAAAATGCGAGAAGGCCTGGCACCGCACCAGGCCTTCGCCGCTTCAGGGGGAACAAAGAGGATCAGGCGAGCACCGGGTCTATGCTCGCGAGATAGCTGGATCCCTGCACAAAATTGTCTGGGTCGTTGACGACCTCCCCGATGCAGATGTCCATGCCAAGCTGTCCGTTGACTGTGTCTATGCCTGCCAGGCCGTCGAGGATATCATCCCCGCTGCCGCCGCTGAGCAGGTCATTGCCTTTACCGCCGTAGATGGAGTCATTGCCGGCCAGCCCGCGGATGGTGTCATCACCCTCGTTGCCACGCAGCAGGTCGTGCCCTTCACCGCCGTAGATCTCGTCGTTGCCGCTACCTCCGGCTACTACATCATTGCCCAGGCCGGCGCGGATAGTGTCATTGCCAGCGCCGCCCTGGATTGAGTCATTCCCCGGGCCACCGCGAATCTCATCATCGCCGCTGCCGCCATAGATAGTGTCGCGCGAGCTTCCGCCGATGATGGTGTCACTCCCGGCCCCACCGAATATGAAGGCGGGGATAGGAACGCCGCCCATATTGAAGTAGTCGTCGCCATCACGCAGATCGGCGTTGATGAAACTGACTTCAGAAAGGGCAAACACCTGACGCTGGCCGTTCTCCATCACGACCAGGTCTTGTCCCTCGACGGAAATCACGTACACGTCGGCGATGTCGGTACCGAGCGTGAGCACGCCATTGGTCACCGCTGCCAGAAGCCGACGCTGTTCGAGCATCTCAATCATGAAGGTCTCCATGGATCCCTGGATAAACTCTTCAAAAAGAAAGACGTACGAAAAACGAAAGCGTTTCACGAATTCCTGTTGGATCGCACGCGTCGCAGAAGACCGGCCGATCCAAGCAGAATTACGATGCCCGCAGCGGTTGGTTCGGGCGTGGATACCGCAAAGAAGCGCGAGATGGGAATAAGCCCGCCGACGTGATTGAGTGCGACGTCGCGGTAGAAGCCATCGGTGGCCCGCTGCCACTCGGAGCTGCTGAAGTACCAAAGCTTGATGTTGTTCTCATCGAGCTTTCTGGCGGCCAGCAGGGTGTCGTCGTAGCGAACGGTAAGTTCTATGTCACTGACGATGGACGTGCCGCCCACGAGTTTCCAAACGCCGACAAACTGGTGCCCCTGCGGCAGGGAGGGGACCTCGGTGTGGTCGACAGCCAGCAGGCTGATCCGCAGGAAGTCGTCGTGGCTGGAGGTTAGCTCAAGGCGAAGGCTGTTTATCAGGTCGATGCTCTCGTCGGCGGCATCCTCGCCCCAGTTGCGCCACTGGACGCCCTCGGTGAGGCGGATGGGAGGCAGGGAGATCTCGCCGCCACCGATAGCAAACCATCCGTTCACCGATGTGTTCTCGATAGTGTTGGTGATGAGGTCGCTATCGCGATAGGAGATGCGCACGCCCATGGCGACGACCTGGCCGTTATTCTGGATGATCCGCCTGGTCGGGGTGGATTGCTCCAGGGTCAATGCATCGCGCGGTGTCGCACTGACATCAGTCAGGTGAGTAATGGCGCCAGACCATGCGCCTGTAAGGGCGCCGCTGAATGTGGAACTTGTGTCGGGCTCCATCCGCGGAGTTGTCTCTGTGTGCGCTGCCAGCGAGAGCCTCTCCCAGACGGACGTGGTGGCAGGTTGGATATCGATCAGTTCCACCAGCTCGATCTTCTCTTGGGCCCCGTCTTCTCGCTGGCTGTATCCGTTGCCGTCTCCATGTCTGATGGTACTGTGGGCATAGCGGCCGGTGGGGTGAGCGCGGACGGTGGAGTATGACGGTTGTGCTGCGGCAGGACCGCCGTGGAGCGGCCCAAGCCAGGTCGTTGCGCTGCGCGACGCCTGCGGACGAGGCGCGGCGGAGGTTGATCCGGCACGGCTTGGGACGATAGGGGGAAGAGATAGCGCTCGCGGCGCCTCGGCCGGCCTGGCGGAAGCCGATGCCAGTTGGACCGGCCCTGCGTAGATCCCATGCGGCCTGGATGGCGCGACTGTCTTATCTTGCCGTTGCTGGGGCGTCGTGGAGCTATCCGAGAGAGAAGGTATCGGTGCGGTGAAAAGCGGCTTTATCGGCTCGGCAAGATCCTCGATCAGGGGGATCAGGGGAACTTCCTGCCAGTCGCGCATACGGGCCAGCAGCGGAGCGCTGGCCGCTGCGAAAGTGGCGGCAGCGGCGGCGACCAGCATAAACAGTTTGACGTTAACGACGCGCGAGCCGGCGGCCGACGCGGCGGCGGTCAGGGCATCCAGCGGTGCGGAGCAGGCGGCCAGTGAGTATCCCGAGATCGCTATCCCGGCAGGGGTACTGGAGGCAATGGTGCTGGAGACCTGCCAATGGACGGCCGAGGTGAGGGCCAGCGCCAGGGCGCCGGTGGTCAGTTGCACGCCGTTTCGCCGGAGGGATTCGCGCAACATCTTGTGGCCTCGGTGCAGCCGGACGCGCAGCGTGGTACGCGTGCAACCCAGTTCGCGGGCCAGTTCCTCATTGGAAAGCCCTCCGAAGTAGTGCAGGATCAGCGGCAGGCGATACTTGGCCGGCAGGTCATTCAGGCAGGAGAGCAGCAGCGGGCGGATCTCGTCCAGCCGGGCCTCTGCGGAGGGGTCTATGCTGATGGAGTCATCGACCGCGGCCGCCGCTTCATGGGTCAGGCGGCGCTTGCGCTTGCGACAGAGATCGATGGATGCACGGCAGGCGACCTGATAGAGCCATGGCCCGAGGGACTTGATCTTGCGCTTCTCGCGCAGTTGCACCGCCAGGCAGAGAAACACCGCCTGGGCGGCATCCTCGGCATCGTGGCGATCGCGGGTGATGCGGAAACAGGTCGAATAGACCATGGGGAAGTGATGGCGCACGATCTCGTCCAGATCTTGCGACTGGTTCTTCAGCTCGAAAGCGAGCTGGATATCTCGATTTCGTGCGTCACTGGTCAATACCTGGCCCTTGGTACCTATTCATTATGACGTCCGCGGGAGCAAAGCGTTACAGCAGGT
>JAKORQ010000009.1 GCA_029777755.1 Planctomycetota bacterium | reverse complement strand
CTGGCGGGCGTGGGGCTGCTGGTGTGGACATTCATTCCCACACCGGTGGAAGTGGACATCGCCCAGGTGGAGCGTGCGCCGATGCAGGTGGTCGTCCGCCAGGAGGGGAAGACGCGCGTGAAGGATCGCTACATCATCTCCGCTCCCCTCGCCGGCGAACTGCAACGCATCGAGCTGGACGAAGGGGATGTGGTGAAGGCCGGCCAGACGGTGTTGGCGCGAATCATTCCATCCTGGCCTGCGCTACTGGATGCCAGGGCATATGAGGAGGCGGAGGCACGGGTAAAAGCGGCCGAGGCGGCGCTTGACCGGGCCGGCCCGGAGATCGCCCGCATCGAGGCGCAGCTTGAGCACTCCCGCAAGCAGTACGCCCGTCGGCAGGAACTGATCACCGACTCGGCGATGTCGCAGCAGGAGCTGGAGGATGCTGAGCTGGCGGTGAAGGTTGCCGAGGCGCAGCTTCAGTCAGCCCGCGCAGCCAGGCGGGTGGCGATGTTCGATCTGGAGCAGGCGCGCGCGGCACTGCGCAGCGTGACATCGGCTGCAACTACGCGCCCGGAGGTGTTCGAGATCCACTCGCCGATCGATGGGGTCGTGCTGCGCGTGCTGGAGGAGAACCGCCGGCCGGTCGCACCCGGGACGCAGATCCTGGAACTTGGCGATGTAACAAAGCTCGAGGCCGAGATAGATGTACTATCGCGCGACGCGGTCAAGATCCGTCCCGGGGCGAAGGTCTACTTCGACCGCTGGGGCGGGGATGAACCACTCCTTGGGACGGTGCGCAAGATAGAACCGTCCGGCTTCACCAAGATCTCGGCACTCGGCGTGGAAGAGCAGCGTGTCAACGTCATCGCCGACATCGTCATGCCCGAGGGGATCAATCCACCGGGAGACTACTTCCGCGTCGATGCCCGGATCGTGATCTGGGAAGAGCCGGACGTCCTGCAGGTACCCAGCGGCGCCCTGTTTCGTCAAGGCGCACACTGGGCTGTCTACGTCATTGAAGACGGCAGGGCGGTCTTGCGCCTGGTCGAGCTTGGACGGATGAGTGGCGCCAGCGCGCAAGTACTCAACGGACTTGCCGAGCAAGACCAGGTGATCGTTCACCCCAGTGACAAGGTCAAAGACGGAGTGAGCGTGCTACCGCGCGCGGCCAACTGACCCGGAGAGCGAAAGAGCTTACTTGGAGCGCTTTGCTGCGGTCTTGCGTGCGGCCGGCTTTCGTCCCGTCGCCTTGGCGGTAGTCGTCTTCTTTGCAGTCGCCTTAGCCTTGGTGGAAGTTGCCTTCTTCGCAGGCGCCTTGGCGGCCTTGGTTGACTTTGTCGCCGCTGACTGCTTCCGCGCGGTCGTCTTCTTGGCGCTGGACGCTGACTTGGCAGCGCTCTTCTTCGCCGCTGCAGGCTTGGCCGCGCTGCGGGTCGTCTTCTTCGCCGCGGCGGGTTTGCTGGCTGTCTTGGTAGCGGCGGACTGCTTTGCAGTGGTTTTCTTAGCGGTGCTCTTGCCAGCCGTTGACTTGCGGGCGGATGCGCCGCCGCGTTTCGTGGCGCTGGTGCGGGAAACGGCGAAGACGCCCATGGGGGCCTCTACCCAGAAATCCCTCTGCTTACGCGTGTCTGTCATGACCACCTCTCAATGAACTTACCGCCCGGCCAGAGCTTTTGCGGTTCCCTGGGGAGCATGCTACGCACATCCTCAACCTCTCCGGGCGTTACGTGACGTGTTGTTACTGCAAAGACAGCATTGGCGGCCTCCTGTGGGGGAGGGACGCACCGGGATTGCAGCTTGTCTGCAATCCGCTGAAGGAACTGCTCCTGACATCCTGCACGCCTGGACGCGTGCGCCGGCCGACACCATTCAAAGCAATGGTCGCGAACCAGCATGGGCCTGCGACCTGCCAGGGCGGCCGCTTCATCAGGAACAAACTCATCGCGCATGTCATGCAAGGTCGCACGCATGGCGCGGCGGGCCGAGTCGGCGTTGCCGGCGTCCAGTTCACGCTGGACACCTTTCATCCACTGTTCTGATTTAGTCAGTGTTTGCGAGAACGGCTGCAGTAATGTTTCGCCATGCATTTGGGGGACCTCCATGTCTTCGATCCCTTGACGCTCGCAAAAACAACGCCCACGATAGTCACTCGGCCACTTCTGTGTAACAGTTTATGCCCGCGAAAGTAAATATGCACGGGCAAAGATCAAGGAGAATCTGCGAAATGTCGGGAAGGACAAAGCTCGCCATCATCGGCTGCGGCGGTCATGCCGGTTTCCACGCACAGCAGGTGCACGCCAATCCTGTCCTGCTGGAGGTCGTTGCCCTGTGCGATATCAAGCGTGAAAACCTCGAGCGATTCCATCGCGAGAAGTTTGGCGCGGACCCGAAGATTCGTCTGTATGACTCGATGGATGAACTGCTGCGCCATCCGCCGGATGGGCTTCAGGCAGTCACCATCGTTACTCCCCACACGACGCACTTCGAGCTGTGTATGGCGGCGCTGGAGCACGGGCTGGACGTGCTGTGCGAGAAGCCGATGGTCACGCGCTCCGATCACGCGCGCAAACTCGCGAAGAAGATCAGGCAGACGGGCAGGCATTTCCAGATTGCATTCCAGGCGCCCTTCAGCGCTGAGTATGCCTACATTCGCGAAGTCATCTCCCGCGGCGAGCTTGGCGAACTCCAGACGGTCACCGCTTTCTCCTGCCAGGGGTGGCGTAATGGAACCCGTGGCAAGTGGCGGCAGGATCCGAAACTCTCCGGCGGCGGCCAGATGTACGACACCGGCGCGCACCTGTTCAACGGCATCGCCTGGCTGATCGATCGCCCGGCAAAGGAAGTGTTCTGCTGGAGCGACAACAAGGGAACGCCGGTTGACATCAATGCCGCCATCACCATCCGCTGGGAAGGAAATGTCCTGGGTTCAGTCACCATCTCCGGCAACACCCCCGGGTGGCAGGAGGGTATCTGGGTGGCAGGCGACAAGGGACGCGTCGGCACCGGCATCCACGGCGGGCGGCTGGAGCATTTCGATGCGCAGAAGAACCAGATCAAGTACCCGCTGGTAACACAGCCTCATTACACTCCGCTGCAGAACTTTGCCCTGTGCCTGCAGGGCAAGGCCGAGCCGCGCTGCGGCGTGAGGTATGGACTGCTGCATTCATGGCTCATGGATGCGCTGTATAAGTCGGCGGCGGAAAAGCGCCCGGTGAAGCTCACCCGTCCGCCGCTGGATGATTGATACAGATCAATCCACTATCGGCCGCCGGGCTGTCTATAATCGCAACACAAGGAATACCAGGCACATGAAAATACACGAATACCAGGCACGTGAGCTGCTCGGCAGGGCAGGTGTGGCGTTTCTCCCTTCAGCGATTGCGCGGACAGCCGACGAGGCCAGGGCTGCGTACGAGAAGTTCGGCGGCCGATGCGTGGTCAAGGCACAGGTTTACGCCGGCGGGAGAGGCAAGGCTGGTTTCGTGAAGCTCGTGGAGAGCGCCCAGCAGGCATACGACGCGGCGGCGTTCATGCTGGACAATCGCATGGTTTCCGTGCAGACCGGCGCTGAAGGCGTGCCGGTGTCGGTCGTGATGATCACCCCAGCGGTAGATATCTCAAGGGAGTACTACGTGGCGATCACCGTCGATCGCGCCAAGTCCACGGCCGTTCTCATCGCCTCGGCCGAGGGTGGCGTGGAGATCGAGGAGGTCGCGAAGAAGTCCCCGGAGAAGATCATCAAGGTCCCTCTTCACCCAACCATGGGACTATTGCCGTTCATGGCGGCGGACGTGGCGGCGCGGCTGGGATTCGAGGGCCCGCTGGCTCGTGATGCCGCGAAGCTGATCAGTGGCCTGGCAAAGGCGTTCTACACAAATGACGCCTCGCTGGCCGAGATCAACCCGCTGGTGCTGACGGCCGACGGCAAGCTGATCGCCCTCGATGCCAAGTTGAACGTCGACGACAACGCGCTTTTCCGGCACAAGGAGATCGCGGAGATGGCCGACGAGACGCAGGAGAAGCCGCTGGACGTTCGCGCCAGGAAGGCCAACCTGAATTACATCGCGCTCGACGGCAACATCGGTTGCCTGGTCAATGGCGCCGGGCTGGCGATGGCGACCATGGACATCATCAAGCTGTACGGCGCGGAGCCGGCGAACTTCCTTGACGTGGGCGGCTCGGTCACGCCGGAAGGGGCGATCGAGGCGTTCCGCATCCTGCTCTCCGACCCCAAGGTAAAAGGTGTGCTGGTTAACATTTTCGGCGGCATCGCGAAGTGTGACCTGATCGCCGAGGCACTGGTGAAGGCCGGGCAGGAGGTGGGGTTCACAGTGCCGGTGGTGGTGCGGCTTGAGGGAACCAACGTGGAACGGGCCCGCGAGATCCTGTCGGCGTCGCGCAACGCGCTTCCGACCCTGCTGGTGGCGACGGATCTGGATGATGCCGCAAAGAAGGTGGTAGCCGCGATCCGTTCGGCTGCCTAATGTCTATGGCAGAGGCAGTCAGACTATGCAGCATTCGATTGAGGCAGAAAGCAAACAACAAGAGCAGTATCAGGCGTCAGTTCTCTCGGGCATCAGCCTGTTGATAGGGCTGGGCATGGCGCTGGCGATTCTCGCCGGCATGATCGGCGGCAAGGTGCATGGATGGAAGGGCGGCGTCTCCATGCTGATTCTCTGGTCGGTTCCGGTCTGCACGATCGGCACTGCCCTGGCGCTGGCCTCGCTGGTGTGGCGCAGTGAGAACAAGCACCTGGCACAGATTGCCCTGTGGGTAAACGGGATGGTTGCGTTCTTCGCCTTCCCGTTGCTCGTCTACTGGCTGCTCGGGATGAACTAGACCAGTTCACTCAAAGTGGAGCGGGCGGTCTGCGCGCGGGGAGTGATGGTATCCTTGAAGGTCCTGGGCGATCGGAGCCAGGGAAACCGGAAGACCCACATCAGTTCCCGTTTTCACCACAAGGCGACGAGTAATGAGTAACCTTT
Organism: Planctomycetota bacterium; assembly: GCA_029777755.1. Taxonomy (GTDB): domain Bacteria; phylum Planctomycetota; class Phycisphaerae; order Tepidisphaerales; family Tepidisphaeraceae; genus CAIQIQ01. The sequence goes on along the minus strand of JAKORQ010000009.1, from coordinate 4,721 downwards.
GACCTCTCGATGCCGGTCAATGTGAATCCTCCACCGACTCAAAGTCCCGCGGCCCAGGACGAGCCGCTCCACTTGAGGTTGAGCGGATCTAGTCTCCCCGGTTCAGGGCTCTCGATATTCCGCTGAAGTTTTTTCCGTCTCCCAGACGCGCACACTGTGCAGCGTGGGCAGCTCGCTTTTCAGCAGACGATAGATGACAGCCGCGATGTTCTCCACCGACGGGATGGTGTCGCGGAACTCGCTGGTCTGGACGTTGAGGTGTTTGTGGTCGAAGCGGTCGATCACGAGACGCTGAACGATCTCGCAGAAGCGATCCCGCGAGATTAGCCTCCCCGATTCATCCGGTTCCCCAGCCAGCGTTACGTCGAACTGGTAATTGTGCCCATGCCCGGCCGGGTTGTTGCACTTGCCGAACATCTCGACGTTAGTGGCGTCGTCGAGCCGGTCATTGTGCAGGCGGTGAGCCGCCGAGAAATCAAAACGCTGTGTCAGTCGATACATCGGTCTCTCCCGCGGCAGGTAATCGCACCAGAGAAAGGGATTGGTCCGCAAACGCACGCCCTGGAGCTGGCCCGGCCAGCGCTTCGCAAGCACATCACCTGCCAGCTTCGTTGCCCGCTCGATAGTCCATTTGCCGCCGCGCATCAGCTCCAGCAGCGCCCAGGCCGGCGCACGGCGCGCCTCGGCGTCGATCTCCTTGATGTTCTCCAAGTACTGGCTGAGCGGGTTGACCTCCCCGGCCAGTGTCACCTGCAATGTGCAGTACATCCCAGGGCCATCGAGAAGATTCCCCACCAGCGTATTCTGCCCAGGCAGATGGAAACGTTCAGCTTCGCTAAAGGGGAGAGTAAATCGTACTTCGCGCGTCAGCCGGAGCATGCAGGCGATTATAGCCCTTCGCCGGCCGCCCGGCCCCCGACATAACCAGTGGCCCAGGCCCACTGGAAGTTGAATCCGCCGATCCGGCCATCGCAATCGAGAATCTCTCCCACCAGATACAGCCCCGGCGACTTGCGCGACTGCATGGTGCGATAGTCGATCTCAGCGAGCGGTACGCCGCCGGCCGTTACCTCCGCATAGTTCCATCCCCGCGAACCAGTCACCGGCAGCGGAAGGGCAGTCAGCACATGCATGAGCTTCCTGCGGGCTTCGCGCGACAGTTGTCCGGCCGGCAGCCTTGGCTCAATGCCAGCATGAAGGAGCAGATGCTCCGCCAGCCGCTCGGGAAGTCGTTGCGATAGCAGTGTTGCCAAGCCTGCCTTTGGCCGTTTCCCGCAGCTTGCGATCAGCCACTTCTCGGCCAACGCAAAATCCATCCCCGGCAGCAGATTACATCGCATCTCCGGCGACCTGCCTTCCTCCGAAGCTATGACCCAATGTCGGCTGGCATCCATCACGGCCGGGCCGCTGATGCCAAAATGTGTAAAGAGCATGGCGCCGGTTCGACGGTCGATGAGCTTGCCCTCTGCGAACGTCGATAGCTCGACATCCAGCGATATTCCGCTGAGTGCCGCGTGAAGAAAGCCTTCCGCGAGCACCAGCGGCGTAAGTGCGGGATAGGTCTTCGTGACGGTATGGCCCAGCTGCCGCGCCAGGTCCCAGCCGCTGCCGTCGCTGCCGCTCTTGGGAAGTGATCTGCCCCCGGTGGCGAGTATCACGCGCCTTGCCCTGGCACTCTCCCCGGGCGAGATCAGTTCGTATCCATGCCGGATGCCGGTGATGCGGCAGTTCGTCTGCACATGTACGTCAAGTGCCCGGCAGCGCTCCAGCAGGGCGTTTAGCACTGTCCTGGCCGAGTCAGTGACCGGGAAGAGCTTCCCCGTTTCCTCTCGCTTCAGTTCCACGCCCATGGAGCGGAACCACTCGACCGTTTTTTCGACACCGAAGGCGGCCAGGACATTGCGAACGATGTTCCGCGAACCGTTGAAGTCGTCGGGGGTTACCTTCTCGTGCGTGACGTTGCAGCGCCCGCCGCCGGAAGCCAGGATCTTCGTGCCGCACCGGCGGCTGCCCTCGAGGATGACGATATGTGCCTGGCCACGCGACGCCTCCGCCGCGAATATCCCGGCCGCCAGCCCCGCAGCTCCTCCGCCGACAATTGCCAGGTCCCAGTCGCCGCTCATCGGTGTTTCGCCTGGTGCTCGGTAGGAGTCCACTGCACGGTTTCCGGGTCGATTCCTTCGATGGCCAACTCGTACAGCGGGCTCATTTCGCGCAGACGTTCAAGGGCGCTCGTGAGCTTGTCGACCACATAGTCGATCTGTTCCTGCGTGGTCGATCTGCCCAGCCCAAAGCGGATGGAGGAGTGCGCCAGCACCGGACTTATACCCATCGCCGCCAGCACGTGGGAAGGCTCCAGACTCGCCGACGTGCAGGCCGACCCGGAGGACAGCGCCACATCGTCCAGCGACAGCATGATGCTCTCACCCTCGACGTACGCGAAGGACATGTTGCTGGTATGCGGCAGACGATGCTCCGTGTTGCCGTTGATCGTCACGAAGCGATTGCGGCGCAAAATCTCCTGCTCCAGTCGATCGCGCAGGGCGGTCAGTCGCGCTGCTTCCTCAGCCATCTCTTCCCGGGCGATGCGGCATGCTTCGCCGCATCCCACTATGCCGGGGACATTAAGTGTGCCGGAACGTATGCCCCTCTCATGGCCGCCGCCTTCAATTAGGGGAGAGAGCATCACGCGGGGATTTCGCTTGCGAACGTACAGTACTCCCACGCCTTTCGGGCCGTACAGCTTATGTGCTGACAGGGATAGCAGGTCGACCTCGTCCGCCTTTACATCCACAGGGACATGTCCCACCGCCTGCGTCGCATCGCAATGAAAAAGCACGCCGCGCTCGTGACAGAGCTTGCCGATCTCGCGCACCGGCTGGATCGTACCCGTCTCATTATTGGCGTACATGATGGAGACGAGGATGGTGTCCGGGCGGATGGCGGCCGCCAGTTCATCCACATTCACCCGGCCGGTCTTGTCCACCCTCAGGAGAGTCAGCTCGTACCCCTGGTTCTCCAGCCGCCTGCACGGGTCGAGAACGGCCTTGTGCTCGGTGAGCTGGGTGATGATGTGCCGGCCGCGCGAGCCGTGCATGTCGGCCACGCCCTTGATGGCGATGTTGTTGGATTCAGTTGCGCCGCTGGTCCAGATGATCTCGGAAGGGTCGCAATTGAGCAGTTCCGCCACCTGCTCGCGGGCGCGATCAACGGCCGCCAGCGCGGCCTTGCCGAACGAGTGGCTCCGACTGGCGGCATTGCCGAAAACCTCGCAGAAGTATGGTCGCATCGCCTCAAACACTCGCGGATCAACCGGGGTGGTGGCGTTGTGATCCAGGTAAATTGGCGTCGCTATCATCGCATCTGCAACGTATGGCGGGCGGCCTTTCCGTGCAAGCGAAGCACACCCGTACTGGCCAATGCCGGTACTTCACCGATTACAATTCTGCCGTAGCGCATCTTGCGGACTGATCCATTACAATCATGTGCCAATGTCGGACATTGAGCTGACCATATTGATGCCGTGCCTCAATGAGGCAAAGACCCTGCCGGTCTGCATCGGCAAAGCTATGGAGTTCATACGGGCCGAGCAGGTGAAGGCCGAGATCCTGGTCGCTGACAACGGCTCGACCGATGGTTCGCAAAGGATCGCCGCCGAGCTGGGCGCGCGGGTCGTGGATGTCCCCATCAGGGGTTACGGGGCGGCGATCTATCACGGCTCCAAGGCCGCGGCCGGGCGGTACATCATCGTGGCCGACGCCGATGACAGCTATGACTTTCGCGAGTCCGGCCGGCTGCTGGCCAGGCTGCGCGAGGGCGCCGACCTGGTGATGGGTAACCGCTTTGCCGGCGGGATCCGCGGCGGCGCGATGCCCTGGAAGAACCGATACATCGGCAATCCCACTCTCACCTCGATCGGGCGAATCCTGTTTCATTCGCCGGCGAAGGATTTTCACTGCGGCTTTCGCGGCTACACGCGGGAGGCGTTCGATCGCATGGATCTGCGCACTACCGGGATGGAGTTCGCCAGCGAAATGGTGGTGAAGGCAACGCTGCTGAAGATGAAGATCGCCGAAGTGCCGGTGAGTTTAAGTCCCGACGGGCGTGGCCGGCCGCCGCACCTTCGCCCGTGGCGCGACGGCTGGCGACATCTTCGCTTCATGTTTCTGTTCAGCCCGCGCTGGGCGCTGCTTTACCCGGGAGTATTGCTGACGGGAGTGGGCGGCATCGGTATGCTCTGGCTGCTCGCCGGGCCGCAGCGAATCGGCGGGGTCACGCTGGACATCAACACGCTGCTGTACTTCGCGGCGATGGTTGCAATTGGGTTTCAGGCGGTGCTGTTCGCAGTGTTCGCACGAATATTCGCCTATGAGGAAGGGCTGATGCCCGAGGATCCGACGCTGATGCGCTGGTACAACTACATGCGGCTGGAGCTCGGGCTGGTGGTGGGGGCGATACTGCTGCTGGCCGGGCTGGGAATGGCCGGCGGGTCGTTGGCGTTGTGGTGGAAGCATGAGTTTGGACCGCTCGATCCCGTTCGTTCGTTTCGCCTGGTCGTGCCGGCCGTCCTGCTGCTGATGCTGGGAGTGCAGCTTATCTTTTCCAGCTTCTTCTTCTCCATGCTCGGGCTGCGCATGCGCTCAAGGGGGAATGGCGGCTGATGAAACCCGCGGCTCGATGGCCTTCCATCCCCTTTTGGCTGACCATCGCGGCGCTGCTGG
>JAKORQ010000084.1 GCA_029777755.1 Planctomycetota bacterium | reverse complement strand
TGTTCCACGTGGAGCATTCACTTGTCCCTACCCGCATAGTCATCTAATAGCCAATGGTCGGCAAGTTGATAAGGACGAGTCTGCTCATTAGGATGGCGAGCAATGTTCCACGTGGAACATTCGCCGGGCCAAGTGCGCCAGGCCGAGTGTTCCACGTGGAACATCGATCTTTAGCTATCGAGGAGTTACCGCATGGCGAAGCAGGCACAGAAGGATCGTCCCCGCCTTGGCAGGGGGCTGGCCAGTCTTATCACCGTCACCGAACCGCGTCCCGAACCGAAGGCGCCCAAGCCCCCTGTTGCTCAGCCCGCTCCCGCGGCACAGGCCGCCGCTGCTGCCCCCGCGTCCCCTGCCGAGCCTGCTCCGCGTGCGGAAGTGAAGCTGGCCGGGGGCAAGGCCATGGAAATCCCCGTCGCCAGCATTGTCCGCAACCCCTCCCAGCCGCGCCAGAGCTTCTCTGAGGCCTCGCTCCGTGAGCTCGCTGAGAGCATGAAGGCCAACGGCGTCATCCAGCCGATCATCGTTCGCCCGGCAGGGGAGAACAAGTACCAGCTCATCGCCGGCGAACGCCGCTGGCGCGCCGCCCAGCTCGCCCAGATCCAAACCATCCCTGCCATCATCCGTGATGTGGATGCCATCACCCAGGCCCAGCTCGCCATGATCGAGAACATCCAGCGCGAGGACCTTAACCCGATCGAGCGGGCCCTGGGGTACCAGATGCTGCTGAAGGAACTGGGGCTCACCCAGGCGGAGCTGGCCAGTCGCCTCGGCGAGGATCGCTCCACCATCGCCAACTTCCTTCGCCTGCTTGACCTGGCCGAGCCTGTCCGTGAGATGGTTCGCCAGGGCAAGCTCTCGGCCGGCCATGCCAAGCTGCTGGCCGGCGTCGCCGACATCCTCCGGCAGCAGAAGCTCGCGGAGCTGGTCGTCTCCCAGGGGCTTTCCGTCCGCAACCTCGAGCGCATCCTCCAGGAGCAGGCCCAGGGCACTCCCCCCAGGCCGACCCGCGTCCCGCTCTCGCCGCACCTGCAGGATGTCGAGAAGACCCTCTGCCGGCAGCTCGGTCTGCGCGTCCAGCTCCGCGCATCCCGCGACCGTGGCAAGGGCAGGCTCATCATCCACTACGCCAACCTGGATCAGTTCGATGAGATCATCAATCGCCTGGGCGTAAACCTGGCTAATGATTGAGCAAACAGATGCGTGTGTTTAGTCGGTATTGAAACCACGCAACAGTGTGCGCCTGTTGTGTCCGCCTGCGAAAATGGTGACAATATCGCCCCGCAAAGAAGGACGCGCAAACAAATGACAAAAGTGTTGTTGACCGGCGCCGCCGGTACCCTTGGTTCCGCCGTCTACAGGCAACTCCTGACGGATGGTTTTGAGGTTCTCGCTACTGACCAGTCCCGCGACCTTTCCCTGCCCGGGCCGATCAAGGTCGCCAACCTGCTCGATCGTGAGGTCTGCTATGACCTGGTAGATGGCATGGATGTCGTGGTGCACCTGGCCAACCACCCCAACGCCCATTTCGGCACCGCACAGAAGGTGTTCAACGAAAATGTGATGATGAACATGAACGTCTTCCAGGCCGCC
>JAKORQ010000083.1 GCA_029777755.1 Planctomycetota bacterium | reverse complement strand
TTATCCCGGTATGCCTCGAGCGACCGCATGCGAGCCTGCCGACTGTACTCGGCGTAGCCTTCGTCGCGCAGAATCCACGAGACGTCATTGAGCCTGCTCGGATCATCACCCGCCAGCTCCAGGACAAGGTCCGGCCGCTTTGCATCCCGCAGCAGAACCCGCGCAGCCAGGCGGATCATCCCCTTGCGCAGATCGACACTGCGGCGAAACTGCTCCAGCGCAAGCTCATGGTTTCCGTCCAGTGCCGATACCTGTGCCGCCGCGCTCCATGCGATAGGGTCGGCCTTCGCCGTCTCAATACCCTTGAGGATGTGGTCACGGCCAATCCCCATCCCCAGCACCCACGCTTCCATCTGCCCTCGCCAGCAGTACAGCGCCCCCATGCTCGGGCAACGAGCGATGGCCGCAATCATCTCATCGATGATCGTATCGGCCGCATCAACCAGCTCCGCAGGTATATTGCCGGAGAGCTGGCTTAACTCCCGGCCACGCGATGCCGCATACCAGCGATAGACCCCCAGCCGGTAGCGATAGATGACATTGCCGGGATCGAGCCGGACGGCCCTCTCCGCCAGCGTGATTAAGTCGCTGTAGCGTGACTCGGAAGCCCGCCACTTCGATTGCTCCAGGCTCTCGACAAGTTCCCGTGCCGCAACATCGTACGCCTCTGCAAAAACCCGCATGAGCGACCCAGGGGCATTCACCACCAGGATCATCCCGGCTGCTGCACAAACTGCGATGGAGCCGCCGAACCTCGATGGTGTTACTGGATGCTCGCTGTACTGCGGATCATCGACGGCGCCCTCTGCGCTGCGGCGGGACCGACTGGCCCGCATGTCGAGGGATACGATCAGTCCACAGAAGACGGCGGTCAGGATCGCGATGGCCGGCAGATGCTGGCCGAAGTCCGTCCAGCTATGGATCGCCACGATCAATACCCCGGCCGCGAGTGCGGGAACTGCCACCATCACTGGATGGTCTCCCCTGGATCCCGCCCGGATGGCACAGCGCGCCAGCAGATAGACAAACCAGAGGAACAGCAGCGCCCCGGGGACCCCCATCTCCAGCAGCAGCTGAGCGTATTCATTCTCGGCATGCGAGGCGAATTGGCTCACCGTCCCCCTGTCGTACATCGGGTAAACAACGGAGAACGTGCCCAGCCCCGAACCGGTAAACAGGAAGTCGCCAAACGCCGGCACCAGGTCCTTAACGATCTGCCAGCGGTTGGCGTAGCTGTCCAGCGAGCGCAAAGTAGCCATACGCTCGTAGACCATTTCAAAACCGATGAGGATGACGGCCGACACTGCCGACAACCCCACGAGGATTGGAATGGCAGCGCGGTTCTTGCCGCTTCGGATAGCGACGACAAGGCTCAGTACCGCCAGCCCGATCACCGCGGAGATAATCCCCATGCGTGAGACTGACACGGCAACCGAGACCAGGCCGCACACGGCAAACACCATCAGCCATCGCGCAAACCGCAACTGCGGGTTGGTGAACCACTCGGCCAATGATTCCCGATCCAGCCACCGCCGGCCAAACGTCTCGCGCAGACGAACCATCACGTAGGCGATCATCGCCATCACGGAGAGGTTCATGTGCTGGGCGTAATGGTTGTGGCAGGCAAAGGTGCCGGAGTTCTCCTGGACGATCTCTGGGCCAACCCAGTAGATCTGGCCGTTGCTGAACAACCCCTGAAGGATCGCAAGGATCCCGAACACTGCCCCGATCAGGGAAACGGCCAGGAGCAGCATCTTCACCTGCGCCGATCGTCGAGTCACATTAACGACGGTCAGGAACACTACTGAGGCCACCGCCACCAGGCGCAGATCCTGCCAGGTGGCGTGTGGATAGAGCGAAAGATACGAGCTGCCCAGGTCACCCTCGTGAGCGTCCGCGTAGAGGGATGCAGACGTCGGCGACAGCAGCGCGTGCAGGCCAGCCGGCATCGGCACTATCTGCACGAAGCTCCAGAGGACAAAGCCGAGTATGGGCAGGTAAAGCGGCGACCATCGCAGCCCGCCAGTGCTCTTCCACATGGCGGCGCGAATCCCGAGGCAGACCAGCAGTCCCAGGGAGCAGACAAGGACTACAAACTCACTCCAGGCATGGACAGCGCCAAACGCAGCTGGGGCGAAAGCCAGCAATGCCGCAAGCAGCCAGATTGCCAGCTGATCGCAAAATGACGCTGAGGGTGTCGCATGCCCACGACTCAAGTGTTTTCTGTGATCGGACATGTCTGGTATGCCATCATTCAGAAAATAATGGAAGCGACCGTTAAGTCGCTTCGGTTAACTTACCTGGATTTTGGCAGCCTTCTCTTCTTATGGAAGGTAATCCGTCCGGAAATCCGGATCTGTCGGCGGCGGATCCACCCGACCCGGGTCGGGCGTGATGGGAGAACGAGACTTCGAGTCCCGGCCGGACTGGCCGTACAGAGTCGGCATCGCCAAGGCCGCCATCAGCACCGCGCCGCACACTATCAACAATGTGGTTGACATCCTGTTCATGGACGCCCCTCTTTTTCTATCAAAGCCTAGCGTGCTATCACCTTGCTGCGCCTGCGAGCTCCGAGGCCGCCAAGTGCTATCACGATACCCAATCCAACCGAGGTCGGCTCAGGAATGGGCGTTAACGTTCCGCTGATGTCAAAACTCGCCCCAACGGTCCACGGCTCAGGAAAGTCCGTGTCGGAATAGGCATATTGATCGGTGGAGGCGAATATATCTATCCGTACGAGCGAACCGGCC
>JAKORQ010000082.1 GCA_029777755.1 Planctomycetota bacterium | reverse complement strand
TGCCCCCCTCGATGGCACCGACATAGCGCAGCACCTGCCCCTTGGCCTTGGCCTCCGCCACCTGGGTGGCAAACCAGGCATCGGCCTGCGGCAGACGTTCGATGAAGCTGGCAGTGTCGCCGCTGGCATCAAATCCAGGCGGCAGCGCCTGCTCGATCTCGACATCGTCCAGATCCAGCGGCATTCCGGCCTCACGGGCCAGGATCAGCAGCTTGCGGGCGACATCCATGCCGCTCAGATCATCACGCGGATCCGGCTCGGTGAATCCCTTGGCCTTGGCGGTCAGGGTCGCTTCGGAGAAGCTCATTCCCTCATCGAGCTTGCCGAAGATGAAAGAGAGAGAGCCGGAGAGGATACCGGCAAAGGCCTTGAGCTTGTCACCAGCCTTGATGAGATTCTGCAGGTTTTCGATGACCGGCAGACCGGCACCGACGTTGGTTTCATACAGGAACTTGCGACGGGTCAGTTGCGCCGTCTTGCGCAGCTCCCGGTAGTAAGCCATGGAGCTGGTATTGGCCTTCTTGTTCGGCGTGACCACGTGGAAGCCGGCCGCCAGGAAATCGGCGTACTGGCTGGCAATGGATTCATCGGAGGTGCAATCGACGATGACCGGGTTGATGAGATGGCTGTCATCCACCAGCTTCTTGACCGCCGCCAGCGTGAAGCTCTGTTGGGCCTCTTCCAGCAACGCCGCCCAGTTGTTCAGATCCAGACCATCACGGTTCAGAGCCAGCTTGCGCGAGTTGGCGAGGCCGACCACACGCAGGCCGATGCCCTGTGCTGCCAGCACCGGCTGTTGACGGCGGATCTGCTCGAGCAGAGCGCCACCGACACCACCGAGCCCCACCAGGATCAGGTCGATGAACTGCATACTGGTGAAGAAGTTTTGGTGACAGGCCTTGATCGCCTCGTTGACCTTACCCTTACCAACCACAGCCGAGATCGACCGCTCGCTGGAGCCCTGAGCAATCGCAATCACGTTGATGTTGGCCTGGGCCAGTGACATGAAGAAGCGAGCTGAAACCCCCTTGCTGGTGCGCATACCATCACCGACAACCGAGATGATCGCCAGGTCATGGCGAATCTCGATCGCCTCAAGCAAACCGGCCTTGAGCTCCAGCTCGAACTCCTCTTCCAGCACCTTCTGTGCCTTCTCGGCATCATAGGTGTGGATACAGAAGCTGATGCTGTACTCCGAGGATGATTGGGTGATCAGGGTGATGGAGACCCCCGCTCGCGAGACGGCGGTGAAGATGCGGCCGGCCATGCCGACCATCCCCTTCATGCCGGGGCCACTGACGTTGATCATCGAGATACCAGCCAGATCGGAGATCCCCTTGACCGGCAGCTCGTCATCACCCTGCTCGGCGATCAGAGTGCCATCACCTTGCGGATTGAAGCTGTTTTTGATGAGGCACGGGATCTGGAACTGGGCGATCGGTGCAATGGTGCGCGGGTGCAACACCTTGGCGCCAAAGTAGGAAAGCTCCATCGCCTCTTTATAAGACATGCGCTTGAGCAGTACGGCATCCGGTACCAGGCGCGGATCGCAGCTGTAGACACCATCGACATCGGTCCAGATCTCGCAGCACTCGGCGCTGACGCAGGCAGCCAGACATG
>JAKORQ010000081.1 GCA_029777755.1 Planctomycetota bacterium | reverse complement strand
GATCTTGAGGCGGCCGCCATCCTGGAGGTGGGGTTGCCGGGAGAAGAGCTGCCGGAGGATCTCCGCTATGTGACGGAATGGGGCTGGATCCCCGGCGTGATGCACACGGCCGTGCTTTTCCGCGTGCGCGAAGACGGGCTACTGGATATCGGCGATCCATCGACCGGGAGAGAACTCTGGCGCCGCGAGGCGTTGGATGTCCTCTGGCACGGAGTGGCGATCACGCTGGAGAAGCGCAAGTAGCTCTTTGATCCCACGAGCATGTGGAGGCCGCATGCGGGCGAACTTGCCCGCGCTCCAGAAGCTCACACGCTCACGTGATGCAGCTCGTGGACCAGCTCCCGCTCCTCGTACACGCAGCGAAGATGCCAGGTTACCTTCAGCTTTCTCAGTTGCACAGACTCAGGAGCGAAGGGGAGCTTTACCTTCAGTTGTTCCCTGTCGTCGAGCTGGAAGATGATGCATTGCTCACTGGAGTCGTACCGGGCATCCGCGGCCGGCACATGCAGGTTCCAGGTGATGCGTCCACCCGGAGCGCCTGCAGAAAGATCGACGATCCTGAGCACACCATCCGCCAGCCAGTCAAAGCGCCGAACGACCACGGGGCGTTTATCGGGCGGGATCGGCTCTGCCTTCTGCTCGCCGATGTACCAGGCATAGCAGGGCACGCGACACTCGATGCGATCAGTGCCGTCGGCCAGGTGGGCGAGCTGCTCCACGGTGTAGGGGTGTCGCCAGAGGTACTGCATCGGTTCGCGGTCGATATAGCCGACGACGTTATGCCCGTCATGCCTGAACTTCAGTTCACCCTCTCCCAGGTCGGCATCGGCGCATAGGAGTCGGCAGTGGCTCCACCACCAGAAGCTGCCCTGGTCTGGATGGTAGTGTCCCCAGGCGTCGCCGCAGCGCACCACAAGCAGCGACTCGGATGGCTGGCCGAAATCTCGTCTGCAGTACGCCCCGTAACCGGCCAGCGTCGCCCTCTCGGGAAGATCCGGCTGCGCAGCAGGACCCATCACATTGCGCAAGAGCGGGGCGAAGAAGATTGGCGACAGTACGTTCACCTGCGCGTGGTGGGGTAGGGTCAATTGGCGTCCGCTCTGCTGCCATGCCCACAGGAAATAGTCGCGATCGGTTGGTATCGCCGATGCCATCCAGGCGAACAGGTAGCTGTAGGAGTAATGGTCGGGGTGTCGAGGCGGGCGGTAGCCGTGGTCGCCTATGGCCGGCACTCCGCGAGCACCGCCGAGCAGCTTATCCGGCGGCGAAAGAAGCTGGACGAAAAATCGGCACAACTCGCGGAATCGCCTGTCGGCCGTCCAGTCTTGTCCATCAGGTAGCCACTTGACCGCCTCAACCAGGGGGAGAAGGCACAGCTTCACATGGTTGGCGTATGTGTGGCTCTCTTCCCACGTACCGCCGGGGTACAGGTATGAATCAAGCTGGGCATCCAGTTGCTGCATCGCATGCGCCAGCCACCGCCTGGCGTGCCTGTGCCAGTGGAGGGCGCAGCCGGCAATTCCGACCGTGGCGTAGCGGTCGGTGTTAAAGTTCTGATTAAGCATCCCCGCGTAGATCTGCTGCACGCAACCACTTTGTTGCTCGGGAATCATGGCAACGTGATGGGGATAAAAGTCGCGGCTCATCAGCAGCTCGGCCAACGCGGAGATCAAGCTGGCGCCTTCAAACCGCTGACTCTCGGAAAGCGCATCCAGGGCATCGAGCATGGAGTACATGATGATGGCTGGCGCCACGGGGCGCAGGGCCACGGGATTGCCCAGTGGATGCAGGTAGGCGCCGCTTGTAAGCGCGCGAAGGGCGGTACGCAGCGCATTGAGCATCGTTTCTGCCGCCTCGTCGAAGCGGCCCTCCCAGAAGGGGCAGCCCCCAGTTAGCTGGGGATGCTCTCGGCATAGCGACAGGATCTGGCGCAGATCTTCCGCATTGCCGTAGGGAAAGCGCGATCGCGGAACAGGGCGGGGAACAGAGGAGATGTTCGCGATGCGTTCGGGCCTGGCGTATCCGTGGCGGGCGAGCAGGCGGGCGGGGAACTCAGGATAGCCGTCCTTCGGCTCGAAATAGTCGATCCCCTCACGATTCAGGCGAATCGCTTCGCTCGTCGATGCATGCACCAGGAGCCACGAACGCACCATGCGATCTCCCGGGCGGGGGAATTGCAGCTCAAGCGTTTGCCCGTTGCCCATGGCGGTGATGAAGTTTTGCGCCGGCGCCGACCAGCTACCAGGTTTCAGCGCGACCACTCCAGAGCAGTAGCCATCCTGCTCAACGAAGATCCAGTCTCGCAGGTCAAATAGCTGGCCGTGCTGAGTGAACGCCCCGAGTCGGAACCTGCTGCCATCTACAGGAGTGCTGTGCAGCGCAATGCCCTTGTGGGTGTGCAGAGTAGCGCCGGCAAGCTCCATCTGCCAGGCCGGCAGTTGGCCGCGGGTTACCTCAACGGCATGGATGACTGGATCGGTTACGTCCTGCCGCAAGCGCATCTGCCAAGTCCATTCCTTATCCTGGCCGATGGCACGGAGACGGATCTCGCGACCATTGCGCGATATCTCCGTGATGCAGTAGTCATCGTGGAAGGGGATCTTTGCGGTGGCCCACACGAGATCGTCCCGGCCGAACTCGAGGCAGAGCGTGCCGCCGGCGGGGGCCGGAGCCGCGCGCATCCAGAAGCGGCCATCGACGTCGAAGGTGTATCGGGCGAATTGCTGCACGGCTGACCATCTGGTGTTTGATTCGATGGCTGCGCCCCGGCCACTGGACTTCACTACTGGCTGGCCGATTATCGAGTACTGTTGCGGCATCAGGTTGGCCTTAAGGAACTACTGGCTCTATGGGTTCGTACGGATCGTCGGGAGAACGGACGGAGGTAATCTCATTGAAGGCGTCCGGGTCTTTGTCCATCCTGACCCACTTCTTGTCTCCCGGGCGTTTTACCTCGACTGTCAGGGACTCTGGCATCGGGCTCCCCTCTGCCAGGGCACTCTCGACGGCCGCCTTTGATTCGGGTGTGTATCGCTCCAGGTGAGCGACGAATACCTTCCCCCGCTTCGTCTTGTAGACATATGCACGCACGGCTTCCTTGCCGTCCTTGATGTACGGGGGAATGTTGCTGATCGAGTCGGCGAACCAGGTTTCGCCGTCGTCCACGGTGAAGTACGCCCGATCCGGCAGATCAGGAGAACCAGGCAGCGAGGCGGCCACCAGCACCAGTGCGATGATGATCAGGACCACGCCAATGCCGATGGAAACGGCTTTGTTCTGGTTGATGAAATGTGACAGGCTCATGCTATGTGCCCCCTTAAGCAAGCAGGAAGGCGGCGGGCGCAGGCCCGCCGCCCTTGCAACTACTGCAGCTCTACGAACGTCGGCGACGCGCCAGTGCCATGCCGGTGGTGGCCGCAAGCAGGCCGGCGATCGACGGCTCGGGGACGACCGTCAGCACCAGGTCATTGCCGTCAATCTGCTGGGTGAAGGTGATTCCCGGCAGGTTGCTGTTGATGGTGCTGAAGGTACCGGTCGCGCCAAGCGTCGTGGTGATCAGCCGGAAGCTATCGCCGGCGGCGGGGATGTAGCCGCCGAGGAAGTTTAGCTCCAGCGTGCCACCGTTGATGACAGCTGCACCCTTCGCCAGGGCGAGCGAGTCATAGTCATCTGCGCTCAGCAGGTCGACCTTGTAGGTTGAGCCGGGCTGGAAGACGACGTCAACCTGTGCGGTCGTTGCCGTGCCAAGCGTCAGCGTGCCGGTCTGGGTCGGCCCCTCGGGATCGCCGGGAGCCAGGAAGGTTCCCACGACGACTGCGCCTGGGATAACGTCTAGTCCCTCGCCCAGCCGCAGTGAACTGCGGGTCGTGTTGCTGCCCCAGCGCAGCAGGCCGGAGCCGCCCAGCGAGGCGATCACTTCGTTACGCGCGGTGCCGTCGCCAAGGACAAGTGTTCCACTTAATGAGATCTGTACATGGCTGCTGTCGGGGATGCGGTCGGCGCCGCCCTGGGTCTGGAGAGTACCGTGGATGATCGTGTCGCCCGTGTAGGCGTTGGCGGCCGTGAAGAACACGCCGCTGCCAACGTTGTCGAGGACGACGCCGGCGTTGCCGGTGATCACCGCGGAGATGGTGTGGCTGGATCGTCCTGAGAAGACTCCGGGATTGTCGCCGAAGTTCAACGTGCCGTTAGTGATGGTCCAGCTCCGGTCGGCCGTCGTGATGGCGCCACTGGTGACGGTCAGCGTATTGCCGCCCAGGTCAAGGGAGGGCACCGCGCTGGGGGAATCAAGGAAGATCGAGTTGACGGTCTTGTTGCTGGCGAGCGAGAAGTTTGAGGCATCGGTGAGGCGAACGTTGTCGGTTGGGCCGGCCAGCTCAAATCCCTGGGCGTACTCGGTGGTGGTGTTGAGAGGACGGAAGCCGTTGACCGGGTCATAGGTCACGAATCCGCCGACGCGAGCTTCGCCACTCCCGTGGGTACCAGCGCCGTACCAGTTGGAGTCCTGCGAGCCGGAATTAGGGATCGAGTAGGTGGCCCAGGGCAGGATGCTGATATTGGTGGTCCCGGCGGCGCCGCCACCACCTACCAGCGAACCGGTGATCAGATCGTTACCCGCGTCACTGGTGACAAGTATCTTGTTGGTGATGCCCAGCAGATAGTTGCCGCCGATGGCGATGCTGGCCGAGTTATAGCGAGTGAACTCGGACAGGTATATCGTCGTCGTGGAAGTGGCGTTGACCTCCCTTTCCATGCCCAGGTAGGCCTTGCCCGAGGCCAGCACAACCGGGCCGAGGGTTTCGGTGGCAGTGCTGTTGGCGACGGGATTCCTGAATATCAACGCGCCGTGGTTGAACACGATCTGGCCTGAATCGCCCAGGCGATCTCCATCTGGCTGTGCGGTGACAACCACGCGGCTCCAGAGCCCCCTGATGTTGATGCCGCTTGCGATCGAGCCGTTGTTGGCAAGCGTGATCGTGCCATGCCGGAAATCGATGGGCGAATCGAGAGTGACCGCGTTGTTGAGCTGG
>JAKORQ010000080.1 GCA_029777755.1 Planctomycetota bacterium | reverse complement strand
TGGCACGCAACCGAAACGGCGGCGGCCCGGGCGCGGGAGAGCGAAGGCAGCAATATGGAGATCAGCAAGGCTATGATGCCGATCACTACCAGTAGCTCCACCAGCGTGAATGCTTTCTTGTTTTGTGGGGTTACGGTCATTTTCTCTCTCCTTTGCAGACCTGCCTCCCCTGTAACCAGCAAGCTGCGCTCAACATGCTTACGTTCTAGCCAGCGCCTTTGTTCGCTGGCTCACCGACTCGTTACGCCGCCCGTGCGCATTGAAGCGACGGACGTAATCTACAAGCTCACGGAAATTTACCCGTGCGATACCCGCCTTGGTATCGGCCGCTCCATAGCTCATGATCAGTTCGCCATCCACCACGATGCCGCCGCAGGTGAACACGCAGGGCGTGGGGAACTTGCCATCCAGCTCCCACGGAAGCTGAGCATACAGCAGGCGCTCTGAGCAGCGGTGACGAACGATCGGCCAGCCATCGGCAGTCTCTTCCAGGATCATGAAAGACTGCGTGTAGCCGACGTTTCCCTTCTCCTGCTTGCCGTGGTAGGAGACAAGCCATTGCCCATCCTCCAGCCTGATGGCCGGCCACGAGGCGCCGATGCGGTTCGATTCCCAGTCAAACAGCGGCACCGCCAACACATGCTGCTCGGCCTGGTCGGTGGCCAGATCCTCAATCCTGTCAGCGGCCGACAGGAAGATGCTCGGCTGCGCCAGGCCCGCACCAACTTCGTACTCCGCGGGCGACCAGGGACGATGCAGCAGTGCATACTGCAGCCTGCCATTGATGCGAAGCTTCTCGGGGAACAGAAACACATCCCGGTTATCGCCGCGCTCCGGATCACTAAGGTGTGTCACGTAGGTGAATGCCTGCTCGTAGCGACGCTCGCGCAGGGCCGCCAGATCCACCTCGTACAGGACGCTCACCGTGACGTTCCAGGTGGCAGCCTTGCCCAGTCCATGTTTGTCCTCGGCGGCCCATTTCGGCTGGCAGCAGGTCAGCGGCGTTCCCGTCCAGTACGGCCCCGGCGGGAACATCCGGCAGGCGCACGTGAGGTAGAGTTTCCCCTCGAGGTGAAACAGCCTCGGGTCCTCGATACAGCCGTTGGAATAGTTCACGACGCGCCGGCCATCGGGAGACTGTATGTAGATCTCGTCCAGCTCCTGCTTGAGCGCCGGCGCCAACGCCGGGCGGGAAAAGTCGGCCTCCCAGGTTTCGCCGCTATCGTCGCTCCACGCATAGCCCAGGAAGATGGGGTAAGGCAGCGGCTGGCCGGGACGCTGCATGTGCGGCCATGGCCCGGAAGCGCGAAAAAGCATGTGCAGCCGGCCGCTGTCAGCGTCGCCGATGATTGCAGGATTCAATACCATCTGGTCGGCCCAGACACACCCTGGCTGGGGCACGAGTACAGGTTCTTTTGATCGGCGAATCTTCAGCATTGGCTCACTCTCCGCACATCCGGCCGGCAAAGCGCCAACCGCTAAAAGTATCATAACCCATGTTTCTGATTTCCCTACCTTGCACAAAAAGCGCAGGGAATGTCACAGCCTGCAACCTCATATTGAACAACGATTTACATGAATGAAATATTTCATTGACCAAAGAAATTATCGCTTGACATGATTTCAGGGCAGGTTCACTGCCCCCGCAGGTAAATCCTCTTGGTACGTCCGTGGCGGCGCGGTAAAGTTCTGGGCAATCAAGGAAGGCTCGACAACAGGGGAATCGGGCGCAACAGCAAGGTCGAAATGGCAAACAAGGCTACTAGTGGCGCGCGGCGACGTCGCTCGCGCAAGGGTTCCGACATTTCCATCACCGACGTTGCGCAGGAAGCCGACGTCTCCATCGGTACTGTATCGCGCGTCTTCAATCACCACCCTAACGTCACCGGCGAATTGCGCCGCCGGGTACTGGCCGCCAGCCGCGCGCTTCACTTTGTTCCCAAGGTTCCCCACCGCTGCATAGGCGTGGTGACCGGCCGACACAGCCCGGCCCTGCCGGTTGGCTATGTCAGTGTCATGACCTCGCTGATCAGCCGCCACCTGGCCGCCCGGCGTTACGCCATCGAGCTGATTGACATCGAGAACCTTGAGCTGGCGTATGAGGCCCACGTGGAGGGCGTCATCGGCGTGGTGTTCGACGATCGCCTTCTGGACCTGCGTGACATTCCCAACCTGCCGCTGGTGACGATCAATCACCCGATGGTGGAGCAGGGAATACACTCGGTGCGCGCCGACCACTATCAGCAGGCCGTCCTGGCCACCAGGCACCTGCTGGATCGCGGCCATCGCCGGATCGGCCTGCTACAGATCCAGGAGGATGAATGGGGCAGCAAGGAGCGACGGCGGGGATACCTCGATACCCTGCACCAGGCGGGCATTGAGGAGGACCCCTCGCTGATCCAGTTCACGCTACAGCAGCCGCTGTATGACGTGGTGGCCCGCCTGATCCGCCGGGGAGTGACCGCCCTGCTGAACTTCTCCGAGGACGCCAGCCTCGAGGTGCTGCACTTCATAAGCAATATCCTGAAACTGCGTATCGGGCAGGATATATCGACCATCTCCCTGGAAGACCTGCCGGTCTACCAGTACTTCACTCCGCCCCAGACGACTGTCTACCAGCCACTGGAAGACCTGGCCCGCCTGGCGGTGGAAACGACCCTGGACCTGTGCAACTCCAGCGACGAGGAAACCCCCCGTCACAAGAAAGTCCCCGTAGACATCTGCCTGCCGACCACACTGATAGAACGCGACTCGGTCACGACGATAGAGTAGCGCATAGCGGCGTACTCTTAATCGATAGAGGTACACACGAACAGGATGCGCATTGATCGGCATCGAGAGATAAACGGCTACTCAGCTACTTCGCCGCGTTGAGATGTCCTTCGGTTTCCCTGGCTTATGATCGTGCATGTTCGTCCAGGATCACCTTATCTACTGCTGGCGGAGGACCGCCCGCTCCACTTTGAGTGAAGTCGCAAAAGAGCGTGATACTGGGCGGACACGAATGTCCTGGCGAGCACCGCTTCACTCTGTGCGGAACCAGCCGTCGTCGGCGAGCGACTGCACTTCCCTCGCCCAGGCTTTGCGGATCCACTCGTATTCGCCGAACGGGTTTACTCTTCGCGTGGGCCAGCCGCTGTCGTTGAGAACCTGTTCCATGCCATCGCCACACTGGACGTTGATGGTATGGACGATCACCGGGCAGATTGGCGGGATCGTCGCGAGGTACTCGGCCACCTCCCGGCCGCTGCCGGGGTCGATGCGGATCCCGTTGCGGTACTGCACGATCGGTAGATCGTGATCCAGCGACAGGAGCACCACATCCACCAGGTTTTCCTTCAACCAGGCGATCATCTCCTGGGAATTGTCGAAAAATGAATGCGCTACGCCCGGCAGGACGTCCGCGAGGACCGCCTCCATCTCAAGGATGCGGTTATGGTTGTGTTCCAGGATTGCTGCTGTTTGCGCCATGGCCTAAAGACTGTACCAGAAGAACAGCCCGATTCCCCATTCTATACGCCGGCACTTTTCCCGGATTCCGCGCTCCTGTAGATCGCCTTCAGGATGTCCATGAGGATGGCCGCCCGGTGGGCTGAGATCTGCGGAGTGCTCTTGCCGAGCATGCACTGCTTGAAGTGGCGCATCATGGCGCCATGGTGGGTCATCTGCGGGCCTTTGAGGGCGATGGCCCTGCACTTTCCCGTTGCATCGAAGTCGCGATACAGGACGGCCCCGGCGTCGGAGTAGACCTCCAGCGCCCCTTTCGTTCTCGACACGCGGCAGAGGGCACCATTCTGCTGCGGCGGCTGATTGATCGCCCATGATGCCGCCAGTTCCAGCGACTTATCCCCTTCAAAGCGGATAAGCGCAGTGGCCGCCTCCTCCACCTCAAACTTGCTCTCGGAACGCGGATTGAGCACGTTGTGGCAGGTGGCGAACACTGAGACAGGCTTGGGGCTGCCGAGCAGATCCCACGCCACATCGAGCATGTGCAGACCCAGGTCGGCCATAGCCCCGCCGCCGGCGTTTTCCAGGCTGGTATACCATCCGGTACCGCTGGGTATGGCCCGCGTGCGCATCCATGCCGCCCGCACGTGGTAAACCTCGCCGACCAGCCCCTTCTCCACTGCCTGTCGCGCAGTCTGCTCGCATCCGCCAAAGCGCCGCTGCAGTGCAAACAGCAGGGTCTTTCCCGCCTTCTCGGCCGCGTTACCCATGCGCTTGACCTCGCCGGGGGTGAGCGCTGGTGGCGACTCGCAGATGACGTGCTTGCCCGCCTTGAGCGCGGCTATCGTCACCGGGGCGTGCAGATGATTGGGCAGGCAGATACTGGCGACCTCAATCGACTTGTCATTGATGAGTTCGTCTGCCGTGGCGTACTGCTGTTTCAGGTGAAACTGCTTTGCCAATTCCTCGCGCCGCTGCGCGATCAGGTCGGCTACTGCGTACAGCTCATATCCGCCGGCCGCAGCATATCCCCTGGCGTGCGCCATCCCTGGCCAGCCGGCCCCGATGATCCCAACTCTCGGATTTCTTGCCACGATTTACCGCAACTCCCTTCGCTGATTTTCCAGAGAATCCTGCCCATACAAAAACTAACGCGAGGGCGATATAGTCAAGATATGAGTCAGCCTACCCGCGAGCAATTCCTCGACCGCGTGCTCTCGCATGTGCGCAGCAAGTTTCCCCTCGTCGAGATTGCGAAGGCGGAAGATTTTGCCGTCACAGTGAACGGCAATGTGGCTTCGCTTGAGAACCTGTATCGCATAATCCTCCTGCAGCCGGAGCGCACCGAGCGGCATATCGATCGCTGGATGGTTGAACTACTGCGCGCCTCGGAAGGCTCGCCCGACCAGACCGCCAGTTTCGAGGAGGTAAAGTCGCGCATCATGCCCATGGTGCTGGCCGAGAGCGCAACCGACAAGGATGGCGCCATGGTCAGCGAGATCCTCCTGCCGGGTCTGCGCATCGTCTACGCACTCGATAACGACCGCACCATCGCCTACATTCCGCAGCAGGTGTTTGAGGTATGGGGCATCACACTGGAAGAGCTGCACTCCACCGCCATCAACAACCTCGTCGAGCGCTCGCGTGAGATCGGCGGCCAGGCCGCACAGGATGAGGACGGCACGATCAACCTTGTCATCCTTCAGACGCTGGACGGGTACGATGCCAGCAGGATTCTCCTGCCCAGCCTGCACGATCGGCTGAAGCGATTCCTGGGTTCACCGTTCGCGGCCGGCATCCCCAATCGTGATATTCTGCTGTGCTTCCGCAACGACCCGGAGATGGTGGCCCGCCTCCAGCGGCAGATCGTCTCCGACTACCGCGAGATGCCGCACCAGATATCCGACAAGATCTTCCTGGTCACGGCCGACGGGATCGCCTATCGCGAATAGCTCTCTGCACACCCGGCCAGCAGCCTCAGCAGTCCTGCGAGATTTCCCGCAAGCTGCCCTGTCCGCCGACGCTTCCGTCAGGGGGCATCCTAGGGTAAGTTATCGCCCCGTGCTCGTCATCATCGACAACTACGATTCGTTCACTTACAACCTCGTGCAGAAGTTCGGCGAGGTGGACCGGTCCATGCCCGTGCGGGTCTTCCGCAATGACAAGGTAACCGTGGCCGAGGTGGAGGAACTTCGCCCCACGCACATCGTTATCTCACCTGGTCCCTGCACTCCCCGCGAAGGCGGCGTAAGCAACGACATCATCCGTACCTTTGCTCCAAAGGTTCCACTCCTTGGCGTATGCCTCGGCCATCAGTGCATCGGGTATGTGTTCGGCGCGGTGGTGGAGCGAAATTACCGCCTGATGCACGGCAAGACCGACAGGATCCATCATGATGGTAAGTCCATCTACGAGGGCATGCCCAACCCCTTCACGGCCACGCGATATCACTCACTGGTGATCAGGCCCGGAACGCTGCCGGATGACTTTATCGTCAGCAGCTGGACCGAGGAGAACGAGATCATGGGTGTGCGCCATAGGACATGGCCGCTGGAAGGCGTGCAGTTCCACCCGGAAAGCTTCCTCACCGAGCAGGGCGAGAAGCTACTAGCGAATTTCCTTAAGAAGTAACCCTGATCGGCCGCGTGCTCTACTCCAGCACCCGGTAGACAGCGTCGAGGACCCTCGACACGCTGATCGCCTGCATGGTGGGCGCCTGCAGGACGCTTGTCCCCGGACCCACGGGCCGCCAGACTTCCGCCCTAGTGGGCGCAAACAGGCTGATCACCTTGCATCCCAGCACACCGGCAAGATGCCCCGGGCCGTTGTCGGCCGTAACAAGCAACTCGGCGTTCAAGAGTTCCTCCGCCAGTTGCAGATAGTCGCCGGGGCAGACCAGGGGGTAGGTCTCGTTTACCTGCTCGAGAACGTGCCGGGGCATGCGCTCCATCTCGGCCTCGCCGGCGATCATGATCACCTCACGCCCCTGCTGGCGCAGGTGGCCGGCCACCTCCATGAAGCATTCGGTCGGCCAGCATTTCCTGAACGACCCTGCCCCTATATGCAGCAGCACGCGCGAACTGCTCGCCCGCGTCACCTGCACACCCTGGCTCCACATGCTCGCCAGTTCCTCCTCAAGTTCCGCGCAGGGCAGATCCTCGCACAACTGCTCAAGGTAGTAGCGCGTGACATGCCCTGGCCAGGTCTCCGGCGGGATCGGCTCAATGCAGCTTACCCCCATCGATGGAGCCAGTTCCTGGAGGCGGTCCGCGAGATCCCGGCCGAGGAAACAGATCGCCCGCTGTGCGCTATCCAGAAGCTCACGAGCCCTCATCTGCAATCGCGGCGCATCGGTGTGGAGCGTATGCCAGCCGTTTGTCTGCACATCATTCCACGCGGTGCCGAGGAACCGAGAGCCCAGCCGCCCTTTCGCTGGGTGGGTGACGTAGGTGATCTCGTGCCCCGGGTACATCCGGCGCAGCGCCCGGGCGATGAACCATGTCAGCACGAAATCTCCCAGCGCACCGGCATGAAGGATAAGGATGCCCTCGTTCATTCTCTTTCAGCATGATATATGCGTGCCGACCGGTTTTGTTGTGGCGCCACGATGATAATTTCACGCTGTGGACTGATCGAAATCTGCACACCTGTTGGTTACTATGTCGGCCATGGCAACCTCACAGTTCGTCGCATTTGATCTCGGTGCGGAGTCTGGCCGGGCCGTCCTGGGCCGCCTCTCCGGTTCACGTCTCACTCTCGATGTAAAGCATCGTTTCCCCAACACGCCCGTCCAGATGAACGGCGCATTGCACTGGAACACGCCGTCTATCTGGGCGGAGCTAAAGACCGGCTTGCGCAAGGCCGCCGGCGTGGGCGAAACCAAGCGTCCCCTCAAGCTCGATGGCCTGGCCGTCGACACGTGGGGTGTTGATTTCGGCCTGCTATCGCGCGGAGAGCTTTTGGGCTTGCCGATTCACTATCGAGACAAGCGATGCGACGGCATGATGCAGAAGGCATTCAGGATCGCCGGCCGGGAGGCCATCTTCAAATCCACCGGCATCCAGTTCATGCAGATCAACTCCCTGTATCAGTTGCTCTCGCTGGTGAAGGCAAAGAGTGCAGCGCTCGAATGCGCTGATCGCCTGCTGTTCATGCCCGACCTGCTCACCTACTTCTTCTCCGGCAAGATGGTTTGCGAGGTGTCGATCGCCTCCACTAGCCAGATGTACAACCCGGTGACGAAGACCTGGGCCGAACCCCTGCTCAAGAAGCTGGGCATCCCCACCAGGATTCTCGGAAAGGTCACGGCGTGTGGCCGGGTGCTGGGCGGGCTGCGCGCGGAGGTTGTCGACGAGTGCGGCATCGACTGCCCGGTCATCTCCACGGCCGGCCACGATACCGCCAGCGCGGTCGTCGCCGCCCCGGGCGAGGGAGACAACTGGTGCTACATCTCCTCGGGCACCTGGTCACTGATGGGGCTGGAGCTGGACAAACCGATCATCAATGACGCTTCGCTCAAGGCCAATTACACCAATGAGGTTGGCTACGGCGGCAAGATCCGCTTCCTCAAGAACATCATGGGCCTGTGGCTGGTGCAGGAATGCCGCCGCCACTGGGAACGCGAGAACCAGAGCTACGACTACGCCACGCTCACGAAGATGGCCGCCGAGGCGACGCCGTTCAGGTGCATCATCAACCCTGACCATGAGCCGTTTGGCAAGCCCGGGCAGATGCCGCTGAAGATCAACGCCTTCTGCAAGCAGACGAAGCAGAAGTCGCCCTCCAGCGTCGGCGAGTATGTGCGCACCTGCCTTGAGGCGCTGGCTCTCGCATACGCCAGGACGCTGATGAACCTGGAGCAGCTCTCCGGGCGCAAGATCGACGTGGTGCATATCGTCGGCGGCGGCACGCAGAATGAACTTCTGAACCAGATGGCGGCCGATGCCACCGGGAGAACCGTGATAACCGGGCCCATCGAGGCCACGGCCGCCGGCAATATCCTCGTGCAGGCGATGGCAACCGGGCAGGTTAAGGACATTGCCCATGCCCGAAAGATCGTGCGCAACAGCTTCCCCATGAAGAAGTACGAGCCGCGCGACACGGCCACCTGGCAGAAGGCGTTTGAGCGATATATGGAACTGGTCGGGTAGAGCCCCGTACAGCAAAGAGAAGAATGCCACCCGCGGGAAAGCCTGCTATCATGCGGCCATGCTAGTCGCTCTCACTGGTGCTACGGGATTCCTGGGTTACCACACGGTTCGCACGCTCCATGCGGCCGGGCATCGCGTTCGCGTACTTGCGCGGCGCACCAGCCGGCGCGACCATATCGAGCCGTACGTGGCGGAGTGGGTATTCGGCGATTTCTACGATCCCCAGGCACAGGCCGGGCTGGTCGCGGGAGCCGAATGCGTTATCCACGCCGCGGTGGATTACCATGCATCCGACCACATCCCGGTACAGAACTTTGACCGCAATGTGGCCGGCACACTCAAGCTGCTGGAGGCGGCCCGCCTCGCGGGCGCGGAGCAGTTCATCTTCGTCTCCTCAGGGGCGGCGTACGCCGAGATACTGCCCGATCGCAAGCTGGATGAGAAACATCCCACCTGGCCGGACAGCCTCTATGGAGCATACAAGGCCAGTGTGGAGCCATTCCTGAAAGGCTATCACGCTCGCTTTGGGATCAACACAAGCAGTTGGCGGCCGGTCGCCATCTATGGTGTACATCACGACATTGGCAAGTCACGCTGGATCGACCAGGTTCGTGCGGTGAAGGCCGGCGAAAACGTAGACCAGAAAGGCGGCGGCAAGATCGTCCACGTGCAGGATGTGGCCGACGCCCTCACCTGCGCCGTGGGCGACCAGCAAGTCGCCGGAAAGTACTTCAACCTCGTGGATCGCCACATGTACTGGCAACAGGTGGCCGAGATCGCCAGGGAGATCACCGGCTCGTCTTCGCGGATCGCAGACAACAAGGGGCCGGGACCCAAGAACACCTACGACACCACGGCGACACAGGAGTTCTTCGATCGCCACGGCAAGACGCGGGCGATCCGCCGGGGCCTCGACGGGATCCGCGAATACGTCACCGAACTGTTGCCGTTGGTGTAGCCTCAGGCCGTTACCGGGGCGATCTTTCGCGCTTCCTCCAGCACGATGAGGTAGTTCTCCACCGGCATGTAGTCGGTGAGACTGTTGCCCGTGCCCATCGCCCACCAGGGATTGCCGCTGAGGAAGCATGCCTCGATTTTCCTGCGGGCATAGGCGCGCAGCTCATCATGCGGCAGCCGGCAGATTGCATCCACGTCCAGACCGCCCAGCGGCGTGATGCGATCGCCGTACTGTTGCTTGAACTGCTCGACTGGCAGGATGGCCTCCTCAAACGAATGCTTGGCGTCCACGCCGCAGGCGATGATGTCCTCGTACACGTCCGCGAGATTGCCGCACGAATGCAGCACAAACGGCTTGCCCTCGGCATGGGCGATGTTCGCCAGTTCGCGATACGTGGGAAAGACATACTCACGAAGCTGCTCGGGAGAGAGGAATGTGCTGGTGCGGAAGCCCAGGTCATCCCCCTGCCGAGTGGCGCAGACAAAACCCAGCTTCGCCAGCCGCCGGTTGATTGCGCAATGCATGTCGTGGATCTTCCTGAATACCATGCC
>JAKORQ010000079.1 GCA_029777755.1 Planctomycetota bacterium | reverse complement strand
GATCACCGCAGGCAGCGCCATCCGTATGCTGGTCGATGGCAGAGTCTGCCTGGAATCCTCCACGATCTATCGCAAGCGCTCCGGCGAGCGGGTGAGCCTGGACCTTCAGGCTGGGCTGCGCGAGATGGAGATCGAGGTCTGGGCAAGCTCATCTCGGCCACGTTTGCACGTGGAGTGGCTCACACCGGGCGCGACTGAAAAGAGACCCATCCCACAGAGCAGCTTTTTTTACGACCCGCTGAGGCATTAACGCTGGCGATCGGCGCGGCAGCGTTTTAGGATGCCTCCACCGTGATCAGATTACTGCTGAGCCTGATGTTACTGCTGTGTTCGGCGGCCATAGCTGCCGCTGTTCCCCCGGGATTCGACCCCGAACGCCACATGCTGGTTTCCGAGGTACGCCCCGGCATGACCGGCTACGGGCTCTCGGTATTCTCCGGCACGACGATCGAGCGCTTCCAGGTGGAAGTGATCTCGGTCCTTAGGAACTTCAACCCCAAGCAGGATGTGGTACTGATCCGCGTCTCCGGCGCCAACCTCGAGCACACCGGGGCCATCGCGGGGATGAGCGGCTCGCCGATCTACCTGCAGGATGAGGAAGGCAAGAGCCGGCTGATCGGGGCATTCGCCTATGGCTGGCCGATGATGAAAGATCCGTTGGCCGGCGTGCAGCCGATTGAGTACATGCTGGCGGCCGAGCCTGCGCGCCAGGCACAGCAGTCTGTCGCGTCGTTGCCTTCAGCGGCATCGCGTGGCGAATGGTCACTGCTGGCCGCCATCGAGCAGAAGCGCCAGCAGATGGCATCTGCCAGCGCGCCCTCGGCCGGCAAGTCGCCTTTCAACCTGACGAAGATGGCGCTGCCGCTTTCCATAAGCGGGCTTTCTCCCGCCGCGGTGCAGGAGATGAGCGGGCTGTTCGCGTCGGTCGGCCTGCTTCCCATGCAGGCGGGCGGCGGCAGCAGCGGGAAGAAGATCAACCTCGAGCCCGGCTCGGTAATGGCCATCCCCCTGCTGGTGGGCGACATCGACATGACGGCCGTGGGCACCTGCACCGAGGTTATCGGCGACAGGGTGTACGGCTTTGGCCATCCCTTCACCGGCACCGGCCCGATTGAGCTGCCCATGTGCGGCGGCGAGATCCAGGGCGTAATCGCCAATCTGGTCACGAGCTTCAAGCTCGGCTCGGCATCGCAAGCGGTGGGCACGCTGCTTTCAGACCGCACCTCCGGCGTGGCCGGGCGCATCGGCGATGTTCCCGAGGCGGCTCCCATCCAATGGCATGTGCGATATGAGGACGGCTCGCTGGACCAGGAGTTCAACTTCCGCGCGGCGGTGCATCCGCAGTTCACTCCGCTGCTAGCCAGCGCGGCCGCCTACGGCGCCATCTCCGCCACGCGTGAACTGCCCTACCACAACACGCTCGACTACAGCCTGAAGATCAGCTTCAGCGGCGGACACAGCGTCCAGCTCGCCGACCGTCTCGTGAACGTCAACCCCTTTGTGCTGTTTGATCGCCTTGGCATGCCGATGTCGGCCGCGACGGAGAATCCCTTTGGCCGGGTGCTGGTAAAGCAGATCGAGGGAGAAATCGTCATCCGGGAAGGCGCGGCCAGCGCAGAGATCCTTCACGTCGGCTCGCCACGGCAGATCTATCGCCCCGGCGAAACGGTTCGCTTCTACGTGACGCTTCGTCCATTCCGCTCCGTGGATGTGGTGAAGGAGCTGGAGCTTGAGCTGCCCGATGACCTGGCGGATGGCTCTTACACGCTGGTGGTGTCGGATGCCGCGCGTTTCCTGGGGGATGAGCAGTCGGCCAGTCCTTTTCGCTTCACCGCCGGCAAATTGGAGGACGTCTTTGACGTGATCAGCGATTTCAGTTCCATCCGCTCTGACGCCCTGCACCTGCGCCTGATGCGCAGCTCGCAGGGAGTGGCGGTTGGCCGAACGTCGCTGCCGCACATGCCGGCCACACATCGCCAGTTGCTGCTGTCGGCCGGGAGATCGGATGTCGTTGCCTTCACGCCCAGCGTGGTGCGGCACTTGCCCTCGGAGTGGGTGATCAGCGGCTCGGCGGAACTGACGCTGGAAGTCAGCCGCACCGGCAAGCCTGCAACTCCGAAAGGTTAACGCAGTCGGCAGGGGCATTCACTGCAACGCTCGCCCCGCTTGACGCATCACCTGTCCCGATAGCTTAACTGGTACCGCGCAAG
>JAKORQ010000078.1 GCA_029777755.1 Planctomycetota bacterium | reverse complement strand
TATGACTTCCTTTCGCCGGTGCGTGTACCGATGGCGATCTTCGCGTGGATACTTTTGATCACCTTCTTCCGCGATCGGACCCCGCAGAACTCGCGTTCGGCACGGCTGTTCAAGTTTCTCGCGCCAACGACGCTGGGGCTGTACCTGATTCACCCCATGTTCCGTGAGATCCTCTATTACCCCTATCCGCTGCGCGACTGGCTGGCATCTAAGTTGCACCTGTCATTCCTCTGGAAGTTCAACGGCATCGATCCCACCTCTCCCAACATTTTCATCGGCTGCGCGCTGATGGTTATGCTGGTTTACCTGCTTAGCCTCGGGAGCGTGCTGCTGGGCATGAGGATCCCATACATCCGCAGGATCTTCGAGTAAAAAGCGTCCATTGCTGATCTCGCTCGTTGCGCAATACACTAGCGCAAGCTCAACAATCAGGGGTCATCGATGGATGAGAGACTACTTCCGATCTGGAGACACGTGATTGCGCGCAACCCGGGGGAACCGGAGTTCCACCAGGCGGTTCGTGAAGTCCTGGAGACGATCGGACCGGTCCTGAGCAAACGGCCGGAGTTCGCCAGACAGAAGATCATCGAGCGAATCTGCGAGCCGGAGCGGCAGATCATCTTCCGCGTACCCTGGGAGGACGACAGCGGCGAGGTGCAGATAAATCGAGGTTTCCGCGTGGAGTTCAACAGCGCCCTGGGGCCTTACAAGGGAGGGCTGCGGTTCCACCCCTCGGTAAACCTGAGCATCATTAAGTTCCTGGGGTTTGAGCAGATCTTCAAGAACGCCCTCACCGGCCTGCCCATCGGCGGGGCGAAAGGCGGAGCCGACTTCGATCCCAAGGGCAGGAGCGATCGCGAGATCATGCGCTTCTGCCAGAGCTTCATGATCGAGCTGTACCGTCACATCGGCGAATACACCGATGTGCCGGCCGGCGATATCGGCGTGGGCAGCAGAGAGATCGGCTATCTCTTCGGGCAGTACAAGCGTCTCACCAACCGCTATGAATCAGGCGTGCTCACCGGCAAGGGACTAAGCTACGGCGGCGCGCTGGTGCGCAAGGAAGCAACCGGGTACGGGCTGGTGTTCTTTCTTCGCGAGATGCTCAAAGCGCGCGGCGAATCACTCAAGAGGAAGACCTGCGTTGTCTCCGGTTCTGGCAATGTCGCCATCTACGCGATCGAGAAGGCACAGCAGCTTGGTGCACAGGTGGTGGCCTGCTCCGACTCCGGTGGATATGTGTACGACCCGGACGGGATCGACATGGCGGCACTGAAGGAGATCAAGGAGGTCCAACGCAAGCGCATCAGCGAGTACGCCAAGTTGCGCCCGAAAGCGAAGTATCACCCCGGCGGGAATATCTGGGAGGTTCCCTGCCAGATCGCCCTTCCCTGCGCCACGCAGAACGAACTTAACGCCCGTGACGCAGCCACCCTCATCAAGAATGGCTGCATCGCAGTCGCCGAGGGAGCCAACATGCCCACCACGCCGGAGGCGGTGCGCACGCTGATGGCCGCGAGAATTGCCTTTGGCCCGGGCAAGGCTGCCAATGCCGGCGGTGTGGCGACCAGCGCCCTGGAGATGCAGCAGAATGCCTGCCGGGATGCCTGGTCATTCGAGTTCACCGAGCAGCGGCTGGCGGCCATCATGGAGAATATCCACCGGCAGGTGCACCAGACCTCCGAGGAGTATGGGGCGTCTGGCGACTACGTGACCGGGGCCAACATCGCCGCATTCATCAAGGTGGCCGAGCCAATGGTGGCGATGGGATTGATCTAGATTGCGGCAACGAGCTGGGCACGGCCTGGCCTTCTGCGCTTCGGCGGAGGGAAAGTGACGATACAATCCCTTTATGCTTATCGATGCGCACGTTCATCTGCAGGAGCCGGTCCTGCTGGACCGGCTCAGCGAGGTGATGGGAACCTGCCGGCAGGAGGGAGTCCGCCTGATGCTCTGCAATGGCACAAAGCCATCAGACTGGGCTGACGTGGCGGCCATCTCATCGCGATTTCCGGAGGTTCTGCCCTGTTTTGCCGTGCATCCCTGGTATGTGGCGGAGGCGGGCGAGCTGTGGGAGGTGGAGCTGCGCGATTTCCTCTCGCGCTATCCCTCGGCCGTGGGAGAATGCGGAATCGACCGCTGGATCGAGCCGCGGGATGAGGCGCTCCAGGAGCGGATCTTCCGTCGCCATCTACAGATCGCGGCCGAGCTGGAGCGGCCGTGCATGGTCCATTGCCTGCGTGGCTGGGGATGGCTGATGGATATCCTCACCAGTGAGGAGAAACTCCCACCGGCCATGCTCATCCACTCCTACGGCGGATCGCTCGAACTGATCGAGCCACTGCGGAAGATGAACGCGTACTTCTCCTTTGCCGGCAGCATATTTGAGTCCAAGAGGGAAAAGCTGCGCGAAGCGGCAAAGGCAGTGCCGCTGGATCGCCTGCTGGTGGAGACAGATGCCCCTGCCCTTACTCCGCCGGAGGAGCGACGGCGCTACCAGGTGGTGACGCCGGAAGGTGAAGTGCAGAACCACCCGGGCAACCTGCCGTTGGTCTACCACGGATTGGCCGAGCTGCTGGGGATGGAGGCTTCCGACCTGGAGCAGCAGGTTGAGGCAAATGCGCGGGGATTCCTTGGAGATTTGTTCGATGCCCGACGCTGAACTGCACGATGGACGCTTCATCCGCCTCCAGAGGTTGATCGGCGAAGAAAGCCTGCGGCGGCTCTCCAGATCATTCGTGGTTGTCGTTGGCCTGGGCGCCGTGGGGAGCTATGCCACCGAGGCGCTGGCTCGTGCGGGAATAGGCAAGCTTCGCCTGGTGGATTTCGACGAGGTTCGCCTCAGCAACATCAATCGCCAGTTGCTGGCGCTTGGCTCGACGCTGGGCCGCAAGAAATGTGAGCTGGCCGCCGCGCGCGTGCGCGACATCAACCCGCGCTGCGAAGTGCACGCGCTGGATTGCTTTGTGCACTGCGATACTCTCGACCTGGTGCTGGAGGGAGAGCCAGACCTGGTGGTCGACGCCATCGACTCTTTCACACCCAAGGTCGTGCTGCTGGAGGAGCTGATCCGGCGAAACATCCCGGTGATCAGCTCGATGGGCGCTGCCCTGAGGACGGATCCTACAATGGTACGCGTGGGGCCGATGCGAAAGGTCGCCGGATGTCCGCTGGCTGCCAAGCTTCGCAAGGCATTGCGCAAGAAGGGGCTGCCGCTGGAGTTTACCTGCGTCTATTCGCTGGAATCGACATGCCATCTGCCGCGCGAAGCCATTGACATGGGGGCGGAGGAAAATGATGACTGCCTCGTGCGCGGAAGAAAGCGGCGCACGCTCGGCAGCATGCCCACGCTCACGGGGATATTTGGCTTAACGGCCGCCAACGCGGCGATCCAGTACCTGGCGAGGCTTCCGCAGCAACCGATCGTCCATCAGGCGTCAGTGGCGCCGGCGAGCAGCAACAGGCAGGCGATGCACGCTTGAGTCTCGACGCCGCCTGATGACGCGCGTTAACATCGCCCGCTACTATCCATCTGTCTCGTGGTGGTTCGCTTGATATCGAGAAGAATTTCGCGATGATGCGGGCCATCCGTTTACAAGGAGCGATCTGAAGATGCGTCGTGCGAAAATCTCGATTATCGGGGCCGGTAACGTAGGCGCCACCTGCGCCCATTGGATCCTCACGCAGGAGCTGGCGGACGTGGTGCTGGTTGACATCCCGCAGTTCCCCGGGAAGGACAAGGATGGCAAGGACATCATGGTGGACAACACCATGCCCGCGGGCAAGGCCCTTGACCTGTACGAAAGCTCTCCCATCTGCGGCTGCGATTGCAAGTTCATCGGGACGTCCGACTACAGCCACACCGCCGATTCTGACGTGGTGATCGTTACCGCCGGCATTCCCCGCAAGCCCGGGATGAGCCGCGACGACCTGATCGCCACCAACACCAAGATTGTCGGTGAGGTGGCCGAGAAAGTCGCCAAGTACTCCCCCAATGCCGTGATGATCGTGGTGTCGAATCCGCTGGACGCCATGGTATATGTGGCGTGGAAGAAGAGCGGCTTCCCCACCAACCGCGTGGTTGGCCAGGCCGGCGTGCTGGATACGGCCCGCTATCGCGCATTCCTGGCCGAGGAGATCGGCTGCTCGGTCGAGGATGTGCAGGCGCTGCTGCTGGGCGGCCACGGCGACGACATGGTTCCGCTGGCCCGCTATACGTTCGCCGGCGGCATTCCGATCACGCAACTGGTCAAGCCCGAGCGGCTGGAGCAGATCATCCAGCGCACGCGCGACGGCGGCGCCGAAATCGTCAAGCTCCTGCGCACCGGCTCGGCGTACTACGCCCCGGCGGCCGCCACGGTGCAGATGGCCGAGGCCATCATCAAGGACAAGAAGCGCATCCTGCCCTGCGCTGCCTACTGCGAGAAGGAATACGGCATCGGCGGCTACTTCGTCGGCGTGCCTGCCGTTCTCGGTACCAACGGCGTTGAGAAGGTCATCGAGATCGAACTGGACGATAATGAGCGCAAGGCGTTCGAGACTTCCGTCCAGCACGTGAAGGACCTGGTCGCCAGCGTCAAGCTGTAACCAGCAAGAACCAGCGCTAACCACCGCCGGCAGAGCCGCTCAAGTGGGCTTTGCCGCCGGTTTCTTTTTTCCAGGAGTACTCCACTGAAAGTGGATCGGCTTGCCTCAAGCCGCGGGACGTAGAATCAGTGGAAGCCTGCCCGAGTAGCGTTCTCATTGACCGGCATCGAGAGGCAAGAGTTACTCAGCTACTTCATTGCTTTGACATGTTCGTTGAGGTTCACCGTAACTCTCGCCAGGATTGCCCTGGAAACGAATGATCAAGGGCCCCGTTGCGGCCCGCTCATCTATTGGGTTCGGCCTTGCGATACTTCATCACCTGCTCGTAGAAGCTGCGCTCGGGATAGTATTTCGCCCAGCAACCATGGTCGCCGTTGGGAACGACGGTCAGCTTTACCTTCGATTCGCCCAGTGAGGACATTGCCCGGTACATCTGTTTTGATCCTTCAGTGAACAGGTGATCGCGCTCACCGCAGATGATCCATGTGTGAAGGTTGGCGAACGTCTTCGCCGCCGACTTGGGGCGAACGGCGACCGAGGAGATCGGAACAATGGCCGCGTAAATATCAGGGGCATCATACGCCATCAGCCAGGTGCCCTTACCGCCCATGGAAAGCCCGCTCAGATAGATGCGCTGCCTGTCGAACCGGGGATAGAGCTTGCATACTTCGCGAACCAGTTCATTGGTCATCTCGGCCGCCCCGGGAGTATCCCAGCGCCAGCCGGGCGGCAGTTGCGGAAAGAGCATGGCCATGGGCATCCACTCACGCAGCGAAGGGATGCGATTGAGATAGTCGGCCGGGCCTTCGTTCAGGATGCCCTCCAGGTCGATCCCCTGGTGCGTGTTCCCGTGGAGGAAGATAAACAGCGGCACTGGGTCAGTGCCCGTGTCATACCCACTGGGCAAGAACAGCAGGTAGGACATCTCGATCTTCCTGTCACCCACAGTGGCTGTTGCACCCCTGATGTACTTGTGCTGCCCTGGCGTGGTGGCAGCAACAGTGTCGGGCTTGAGAACGAGCTTTACCGGCACGGATGAGTACGTTGGAGGCGGCACCCTGTCAGGGGGAGTCTCAATGCAGGATGACGGGATTGGTTCGCTCCTGCCGTCGGGCAGTTCCCAGCCGACATCAACATGTCCGGGACCACCGCCGTTCTGGACGATGGCCTGCACCAGGCAGCGCTGCCCTGCCTTCAGCTCGATCGGGGCGCTGGTCTGGGCATCGTAGCGCTTCCAGTCACGTCGTCCGCCATATGCGGGAACCAGGGCCACCTGCTTGAGATTCTTCGGATTGGTGTCGGTGCTGACGAACAGCAATGCAGTATCGTCGGCCGCGATCAGGAAGCGATACGTTCCATCCTCAGGGGCACGGACAATACCGGTTACGCTGATGGCCGATCCGCCGCTGGCGACGGCCTCCAATTCCTGGCCGGTGCGGCTGAGATCCGGGTCGCGATCCAGTTCGCCCTGTGCCAGGGCATCGGTTATCTGATAGCCGGGCACAAACAGCCATTCCTCGATGCGGACGCCGGACAGGGCGCTGGCTGCGCCCAGGAGAAGGCATACCAGAAGAACAAGGACCTGCATGCAAGCAGATACCGGCATGGCTGGCGATCTGTTGAGAGCGTCCTGGCCGCTTGCCCAGCTTTCCCGCCTGCCATCCACGGTCCAGATTGATGGGGTAACTGCTGACCCTGCTGGAAGCGAATGAGATCAGCGCTTAGCTTCTACTGGAGAGGAAGCCTTCTCTCCTGGCACCATCCAACCCGGAGGGAGCGATGAACCTGCCTGATCTCGTCCGCCAATATATCAATGAAGAGGCGGTAGCGGCGTTGGCCAATACACTGGGGGAACCGGTACAGCGTGTGAGTGCGGCCACCTCGGCGGCGATACCCGCCCTGATCTGCTTCTATGCCGACTCGGTATCGCGTCCGGAGGGCGCGGCCCGCGTGCATGAATCGCTGGCCAGCCGCGGGGGAGCCCTGCTGGACCATCTGCCGCAGTCCCTCACAGGGGAGGCAGGGTCGACCGTCATGGATGAAGGGATGAGGGAGCTGGAACGCACGTTTGGCAAGCCCCACCTGGATCACCTGGCCAATGCCATCAGTCGCTTCAGCGGGCTGGGAATCGCATCCTCCCGCTCCGTGCTTGGGACGCTCAATGCGGTCACACTCGCGACGATCAACAAACATGCCTCACCAGCAACCGAAGCTGACACAGCCCGATACATAGCAGAAGCCCGGCAATACATATCGCAGGCGATCCCGGCAGGGCTGCATGAGTACCTGGACGAGATCCCAGAGATCAAGAACGTTATCCACAGCTACGACAGCGGCGCCCCGGCCACCGCAACCGATGATGGCATGGAAGATGAGGCGGAGATCCCCCGCCAGGAAAACCTGCACAATGAGCAGTACTACGAGTTCGACCAGGGCACGATGGATCGTACGGCCAACCTGGCGTGGGTCGTGCCACTGTTAATTGCTATCGTTGTGGGCGTTGCGCTGGTCTATACCCTGATGCCGACCCAGCGAGGGCCGGCGGGGCCTGCCCAGCCGATGGTGGTCGCGCCGCCAAGCGCACCTGAGCAGCCCGTCCCACAGGAGGCACAGCCGGCAGCCGCGACACTGGAGCCGCAGAACCCAATTGCCAACATCCGCCCGACAAACGACCCTGAACTCGGCGCTGACCTCAGCGTGGAGATACAGCAGTTCACGCAGGCACTTAATCAACTGAAGCAATCGTCGGCGGCTGCCCCCGCTGCCCAGACGCGCCTTGCTGAGGTAAACAGGAATATCCAGACCATCCAGCAGCGAGCTTCCCGCCTGCCGGCCGATCAGCGGCAACAGCTCAGCAACGCACTTTCCCAGCAATTGCCCTCCATCCAGTCGGTCGCGCAGCAGGCCCTGCCCCCAGGCGCCACTGGCAACACCGAGGCGAGGGAAATGGCCAGTAACGTCCTGCGGCAACTTGAGGCGATAGCCAATCAGGGGCGATAGCTGGTCTACGATGCCTATTGCTGACGAGCGCGGGGATCGCGTATGCAGACCCAGACCGAGCCTATCGCGACGATCGTGCCTACACCCACCTCAAACCAGTACTCGGAGAGGAAAGTGGTGAGCCGGGCAGAGGCAGAATCGCTGGCAACGACAGCCATGCTGCTGGACGTCGGCGTGGTACCGGCATATGGCTCGACGATCGTCAGCGAGGGACGCGGAAGCGCCCCCGGGGCAACCGTCAGCGAAGGATCCACCGCCGCCGCGGCCAGGTTGGCAACCTTCCAGGCATCAATAGACTCCGAAGCGGTCGGCGTCGCGACCGAATCATCCTGGGGAATCGAGAAAGAAGGCGCAAAGGCCTGTGATTGCCGACCGGCGTCAGTGAACGGCGTGGTCTCGATCGGCCCGGCGTATGAGAATGCGCCAAACGCAAGCGAGAAAACCGCCGCGAACGCACGATAAGCACCATTACAGAACAAAATCCGACCTCCATGCAATCCGAGCGGCATCTTGTACTGTTATTGCGCATTAACCACAAGCGATCGAGGCAAGATAGGAAAAATCGGCAGGATAACGCAAAGCGGCAAACATGCCCCACCCTTGATGCAACCGGGCCTTGTCCATACGCTCAACACAACCAATGGCGGAGACTTCTCAAGCGAACAACAAGCAGTCGGAATCGGCGAATCTCACCCCCGCAATGCGCCAATATCAGCAGTTCAAGGCGCAATACCCCAACTACATCCTGTTCTTCCGCATGGGCGACTTTTACGAGATGTTCTGGGAAGACGCACGCATCGCCAACAAGGTGTTGGGGGTAGCGCTCACCAGCCGGTCGCGCGGGGGGCTGGACGCCGAGGATGCCATCCCCATGGCTGGCGTGCCCTTCCACTCGGTGGATGGGTATCTGCGGCGGATGATCGCGGCCGGGTATAAGGTGGCAATCTGCGAGCAGGTGGAGGATCCTGCCACGGCCAAGGGGGTGGTGCGTCGAGAAGTCGTCCGCCTGATGACGCCCGGCACGCTCACCGATGAACCGCTGCTGGATGGGCGAACGGACAACTACCTGGCGGCGGTGGCGTTCAACGTCACAAAGCATGATGGATATCGGGCGGCTTTGTGCTGGGTGGAGTTGTCGACCGGCCAGTGCTGGGCGATGAGCGGCAGCGAGCGGCAGGTGCTGGATGAAATCTCGCGATTGCGGCCGGCGGAGATTCTCGTCCCCGAGCTTCCTTCCGGGCAGATGCACGACATCGCCAACCAGATACGATCCGCCGGCATCAACTCGCTCACGCCCCGGCCGGGCTGGCAGTTCACTGCGCATCACGCCCATGAGCTGCTGCAGAGGCAATGGCAGGTATCCACCGCTGAAGGGTTCGGATTCAATGACGATGACCCTGCGGTGTTCGCGGCCGGCGCGGTGCTGAGCTACCTTGAGGAGACGCAGAAAAGCAGCCTGGGGCATCTGCGCCAGCTTCGCCGGCATTCGGTCGACACGCACCTGAGCATTGATCCATCCTCATGGCGATCGCTGGAAATCGACCGCACCGTGCGCAGCGGCGGAAGTGAAGGATCGCTGCTATCGGCAATTGACCGCACGCGAACCACCATGGGCGGCCGGCTGCTGCGGCAGTGGCTGCGTTCCCCGCTGCGGGACATCGAGCACATCGTGGCGCGGCAGGATGCGATCGACGCCCTGCTGAAATCGCCACAGGGGCTCGCGGCGCTCTCGGAGAAACTGTCGAGCGTCTGCGATATTGAGCGCATCATCGGGCGAGTGTCGGTCAACCGCGCCAGCCCGCGCGACTTGGCATCGCTGGGCAAATGCCTTAAGATGCTGCCGGACCTGTTTGCGACGCTGGCTACGATCGCCGATCACGATAAGGTTGCGCCTGAGCTGTTGTCGCTCAAGGAGTTCGCGGCCGAGCAGGCGGCGTACATCTCCTCGGCCATCAAGCCGGATCCCGAGCCGCACCTGCGTGAAGGCGGCGTCATCTCGGACGGTTTTGATCCGGAACTGGATCGGCTGCGACAACTGGGCGAGAACTCGACCTCGTGGCTCTTACAATACCAGGCGCGGCTCATCAATGAATCGGGCATTCCCACGCTCAAGGTCGGCTACAACCGCGTGTTTGGCTATTACATCGAAGTGACGGACGCCCATCGCGACAAGGTGCCGGCCGACTGGGTGCGCAAGCAGACGGTGAAGAACGCCGAGCGCTACATCACCTCGGAACTGAAGGAGTTTGAGACCGAGACTCTCAGTGCCCGCGACCGGGCGATCGCGCTGGAGCAGCGGTTGTTCGAGCAGATCCGCCAGGCGCTGCTGCCGGCCGTGCCCGGCTTCCAGGAGCTTTCCGATGGTTTGGCGCGGCTGGATGTACTGTGTGGGCTGGCAATCCTGGCGCAAGAACGGCGTTACTGCCGGCCGACCATGACCACCGAGCGGAGTTTTGAGGTGGTCGATGGGCGACACCCGGTGCTGGATCTGCAACTTGGCAATGACTTCGTCGCCAATGATGTGCGGTTTGGCGAGGATGATTCTCTGCTCTTGATCACCGGCCCGAACATGGCCGGCAAGAGCACCTATATACGCCAGGTGGCGCTGATCGCCCTGCTGGCGCACGTGGGTAGCTACGTTCCGGCCAAGAGCGCCACCATCGGGCTGGTCGATCGCATCTTCACCCGCATCGGGGCGTCCGATGAGCTGCACGCGGGGCAATCCACCTTCATGGTGGAGATGGTGGAGACGGCCAACATCCTGAACAACGCCACCGATCGCTCGCTGGTGGTGCTGGATGAGATCGGCAGAGGCACCAGCACGCTGGACGGGCTTTCGCTGGCATGGGCGCTGGCCGAGCATATCGCGGCCAACATCCGCTGCCGCACACTGTTCGCAACGCACTACCACGAGCTGACGGAACTGGCCGAGCGCTTCAAGGGCGTGCGCAATCTCAACGTCGCCGTGCGCGAATGGGAAGACCAGGTGATCTTCCTTCACCGCATCGTGGAAGGCGGCACTGACCGCAGCTACGGCATCCACGTGGCACGGCTGGCGGGCATTCCCAAGCCGGTGCTGGAGAGGGCCAGGCAGCTCCTCTCGGAGTTGCAGGTGCATCATGTGGGCAACGCCAGGGCGCCCAGGAGCCGCCGCAAAGAAGAGAACACGGCGCAACTGCAACTTTTCGTTGACCCCCATGAGGCGATAGTAAGGCAATTGCGCCAGGTCGACCTCAATGTCCTTACGCCGATCCAGGCGTTTGATCTGCTGCGCAAGCTCAAAGCCGAACTCGAGTAGAACGGCTATCTGGAGCTCCTCTTTAGTCTAGCTGCTTAGAAGTCAGGCGAGATGTGCCAGTTCGCGAGCCAGTTCCAGCGCCTGCTGTTGCGTGGAGATCTCGTTCTCAAGCTGGGCGTCGTAGACTGACTCCAGGATGCGCTTGAACGCCGGCCCGGGCTTGAGGCCGAGTTTCTCCTGTAGATCATCGCCGGTAATCAGGGGAGGCGGTGCGACCTCGGTGTCCTTGAGCTTTTCCAGTTCATCCATGACTTGGGCGATTCGCCGCTGGTGAGCGCCGGTCCGCGACAAAGCGTGCAGGAGGCGGCAGGATTCGCCAGCGGTCGGCCGGGCGGCGAAGCGCTTGTAGCGGCAGAGCCGCAGCTCGCCCAGCAGCATCATGGCCGCTCCTTCCAGGGTTCCCTGCATGCAGTCCAGTTCGTCGTTGCTGATGCGCAGTGCCTGGCGCATCGCTTTGCCCATGCGGATGATCTCGCGATGGGAGAGCATCTCGGCCAGGTCGGCGTTGGGCGCATGCAGGCGATAGGATAGCGCACCGGCCGCTAGCGCCAGGCCAAAGGAGATCGGCTCCGGTGACAGGTGGGAAAAGGGGCAACGCTTCTCGTCGAAGTCGGCTCCCTCGGCCGAAGGCATGAAGCGGCAGATGATGTCGATCAGGCCATAATCCCAGAGCATCCTCCAGGCCACCAGGCGCGACTTGGCCGTCAACATGCGGCGCAGTTCATCGGCGATCCTCTCGGGACTTATCCGCTTAAGCAGCGGCGCGTGCACGCGCAGAGCGTCTGAGGTGGCCTGATCGATGGTGAGGTCAAAACGAGCGGCGAAGCGGACGGCGCGCAAGAGCCGCAGGTGGTCCTCGGCGAAACGCTCATTGGGATTGCCGATGGCCCGCAGGCGCTTCCGCCTCAAATCCTCCTGGCCGCCGACGTAATCGATGACGCGATTCTCGATCGGGTCGAGAAACAGCCCGTTGATGGTAAAGTCACGGCGCTGGGCATCCTCTCGGGCTGTGGAGAACTGGATGACGCCCGGCCGGCGCCCGTCGGCATAGTCGCTCTCGGTGCGAAAGGTGGCGACTTCCACCACGCTCTTGCGGTGGCGCACCAGGATCACGCCGAACGCCTGCCCCACCGCCTGCGTCTTCGTGAAGAGCGAACGCACCTCCTTAGGCGGGGCGCTGGTGGCGATATCATAGTCCTCGGGCTTCAGCCCGAGCAGCTCATCGCGCACGCATCCGCCCGCGAAGTATGCCTCGTATCCCGCCTGGCGCAGACGGGTGAGCACTGCGACGGCATCCTCGCGATGGCATGGAGGTTTGGATGTCACACCCTGCTGCGGCATGTCATAGCTCGTTATACTTCGCGGCCCGGCCATGTGCCTTTTCCACCGGGTACTTCTCGTTGTTCTTCCGGATCTTTTCCCGAAAGGCCTGGCGCAGATCTATCCCCTGGTCGTGGGCGATCACCAACACCCAGTAGAGAACATCGCACAGCTCATCGCCGAGCAGCTCCTTCTTTGTGTCCAGGTGCCGCTGAAGCTCCTCGCCATTCTTCCACTGCATCAACTCCAGCAGCTCGGCTGCCTCCAGGTTGAGGGAGAGCGCCATGTCCTTGGGATTGTGGAACTGCTTCCAGTTTCGCTCATCACGTAAGCGGCAGGCAAGCTCGGTAAGCTCGTCGAGGATGTCCTGTTCTCGGGGCATTGTATCGGCTACATCATCAGCTCCGCGCGCCGATTCACCAGTTCCTGGTGGAGGCGGCGGATCTCGCGCTCGAGACTGTCCATGAACTGCTGGCTGTCCATCTTATTCACGTCAATCGGCTTGCCGTAGATGACATGGATGGGATACGGGCGGAAGATCTTTCTCTTTCGCGGCCAGGCGTCAAATGCCCCGTCGATGGCGATCGGCACGACCGGCACACCCGTCTTGCGGGCCAGCAACAGCACGCCGCGCTCCAGCGGCTTGATCGAGCCGTCGACCGTGCGCGTCCCCTCGGGAAAGACATTCAGGGCATAGCCTCGATTGAGCATCTCGATGGCGGTATTGATGGCGGCGCGATCACCCTTGCCACGCTCCACCGGGAAGGCATGCAGGCTGCGGATCAGCCAGCCGAAAAACTTCCCCTTGAAAAGATAGGCGTTGGCAAGGAACCCCACCGGCCGGCGAAGGGCGACGGCCACCAGCACCGGGTCGAGATAGCTCTGGTGATTCGAGGCGAGGATGACCGCGCCGGTCTGGGGCACGTTCTCCGTGTGATACGCCCGGAAGCGAAACAAAAGCGTCACCATCAGGCGGCAAAACATCTGCAGCGTCAGCCACAGGAGGCTGCGCTTCAGCGGATCGCGAGTGTATTGGACTGTTATCTCGCTCATTGCCTTTCCCGCGCCAGCTCGACAATCTTTTCCGTCACCTGCTGCTGCGTAAGCGTGGTCGTGTCGATCACCACCGCCCCGGGGGCCGGCTTCAGCGGCGCCACCGCCCTGCCCGAGTCGCGCGCGTCGCGCTCACGAATCTGTTGCAGCAACTGCTCGTAATCCACCTGCTCACCTTTGGCCTCGAGCTGAAGCTTGCGGCGGCGGGCCCGCTCCTCGGCCGTGGCATCAAGATAGACCTTCAGCTTTGCTCCGGGGAAGACGACCGTTCCCTGGTCGCGTCCCTCGGTGACGAGGTTGGGACGGACTCGGCCAACCTCCTGCTGCAGCTTCACCATCGCATCGCGCACACGGGCCACCACCGCTACCTTGCTGGCGGCCGAGCTAACCTGCTCCTGGCGAATCAGGTGCGCCACCACCTCACCATCAAGCCGGACGGCCGGCGGATTCTGCGTCCAATCGAAATCAACCTGCACGCGCTCGGCCAGGTCGCCCAGGGCATCGGCATCATCGAGGGCAACACCCTGCCTGATGGCGGCGAGCGCAATAGCGCGATACATCGCTCCGGTATCGAGAAAGTCGTAGCCGAGCCGCCGCGCAACTTCTTGTGACACGCTGCTCTTGCCGGTGCCGGCCGGTCCGTCAATGGTGATGATCATCGGTCTAGTTCAGGCACGCCCTGGAAACGAAAGATACGGGCACAGGGAAACCGCCTCCCTGTGCAGCCGTACCACGTCTTCGTGCCAATCCTTACTTGGCTGCCCAGACAAATCCGCGCCGCATGATGGTCAGGCATGGCTCGGAAGCCATAACATCGGCGTGATGGCCGAGGCTGTTGTAGAACACCTTGCCCGAGCCATACACCTTGGTCCAGACCACTGGCATGTCGACCGGGCCGTTGCCAACATGCGGGCCGTCGGCGACCGGGAAGCGGGTGGTTGCCAGTACGCGAACGGCCGGATCCACGTGCATGTAGTACTGCTCGCTGCGGACGCTGAAGTCGCTGATGCCGGCCGTGATTTCGTGCTTCACGTTGGTGATGTTGACGATGTAGGGCGTACCGTCATTCCCCGGGTGCGCCACCCACTGGCCACCGGTCATGAATTGCCACTCGGTGCTCTCGCGGAAAGCATCGCACATGCCGCCGTGGCAACCGGCGATACCCACCCCGCTCTGGACAGCCTTGAGCACGGGATTGAGCTGCTCATTG
Organism: Planctomycetota bacterium; assembly: GCA_029777755.1. Lineage (GTDB taxonomy): Bacteria > Planctomycetota > Phycisphaerae > Tepidisphaerales > Tepidisphaeraceae > CAIQIQ01. Next base: position 985 of record JAKORQ010000078.1, on the reverse strand, counting down.
GAGATCTTGCCCATCGTCCAGCAGGGAACGATGAGGTTCAGGCCCATCAGCTTCTGCTCATCCTTGAACGAGTCGAGGGTGTTGGAAATCTCCACCTCGAATCCGTCTTCCCGCAGCACGCGAGCGAAGATGTTTGCCACCTGCTCAGGCTCGTGCCCGTCCCAACCGCCCCAAACGATAAGTGCCTTTTTCATGAGTGCTCCCGAGAGTCTCGCTGACCCGTAACGTAACGCCGGGAGGATATCTTAAGATGTGTACCGGCCTTAGCAATCTTGCCGGCGATTGAAGGATGACGTTTGCGCGCCAGCAGCTTATCCTGCGTCCATGAACCGGATACTGAAGGAAATCTGTGCCCTGCCCACCTCGCCCTACCGCGAACATCGGGTGATGGAGTACATCCAGCGCTTTGCCCTCAGGAATGGCCTGGCATTCCAGCAGGATAGGCATGGCAACTGCCTGGTGACGGTCCGGCCGGGCAAGACGAGGTGGGTCATGGTGGCCCACATGGACCATCCCGGGCTGATCGCCGGTGAGCAACTGCCCAGGGGACTGCAGAAGGCCAGTTTCCGTGGGTACGTGCTGGCAAATCACATGCGCCAGGCGCCGGTAGTCTTCTTCAGCGGCAGGAAGCAGATCCGCGGCAGAATCGTTCGTGCCATTGCCAATGAGAGAGGCGCTGCTACCGAGGTACATGTGCGCCTGGATCGGCCGGTCGCGCCGGGCGCCTGCGGCATGTTCGATCTTGAAGTAGCGAAAGAGTCACGCGGTGTCGTCCATTCACGCGCACTTGATGACCTGGCAGGTGCGGCGGCCGCCCTCCAGGCGCTCGTCAACGCAAGGAAGCAGACGTCTGGCGCGCCGGCAGCGGCGCTATTCACGAGGGCGGAAGAAGATGGCTTTGTCGGGGCATCTCCTTGACCTCTTCGCCGTGCCAGTTGAAGGTGGTGATGGGGCTCTCCAGCCCTTCCAGGATGGGATCATCTTT